>JAJDVS010000074.1 GCA_022825945.1 Pseudomonadales bacterium | reverse complement strand
CGCGGTGTTCTGGATGTGGGTGACCGCCGTGGTCGGCACTTCCACCAAGTTCTATACCGCGAGCCTGGCGGTGATGTACCGCGGTCGGGATGATGCCGGCAAGCTCCAGGGCGGCCCGATGTATGTCATCCGCGAGGCGCTTGGGCGCAAGTGGATGCCGCTGGCGGGGCTGTTTGCCGCAGCAGGTATGTTCGGTACCCTGCCGGTGTTCCAGATCAACCAGACGGTGCAGATTTTGCGCGACGTGATCGCGATTCCCGCCGGCTTTGCCAGCGCCGATGATCATTTTGGATTTGATCTGTTCATGGGGCTGCTGCTGTCCGCCGGGCTGTTCGCCATCATCATCGGCCGCATCCAGCGCATTGCCGCCTGGACCAGCCGCTTGGTGCCGGTCATGGTGCTGTTCTGGTTTGTGATCACCGCCTGGTTGCTGCTACTTCACGCGGCGGAGATTCCCGCCACATTCGCCCTGATTTTCCGCGATGCATTCAGCGGTCAGGCGGCAGCGGGCGGGGCCATTGGCGCGGTGATCCTGATTGGTGTCCAGCGGGGCGTATTCTCCAATGAAGCCGGGCTTGGCACCGAATCACTCGCCCATGGCGCCGCCAAAACCAGCGAGCCGGTGCGGGAGGGTCTGGTGGCTATGCTCGGGCCGATCATCGATACGCTGATTGTATGCACCTGCACCGCGCTGGCTATTCTGGTCACCGGCGTCTGGCAGGAGGATGCGGTGGGAGTTACCCTGACTTCCCTCGCCTACGAGCAGGTTTTTCCGGGCTATGGTTCCTGGCTGGTACTGTTGATGGTGGTTACGCTCGGAACCACCACGGTGCTGACCTATTCGTACTACGGCGGCAAATGCATGGCCTTCCTGTTCGGTACGAAACGTGAAAAATACTACGTCTGGACCTATGCGGCCCTGATTACCGCGGGCGCAGTGGCTTCACTGGAGGCTGTGGTCAGCCTGTTCGACGGCGCCTACGCCGCCATGGCCATCCCCACCATGCTGTCCACACTGATTCTGGCGCCGAAAGTAAGAACCGCCGCCAAAGACTATTTTGCCCGTCATGACAGCGGTGAAATCAAGCTGCGGGAAGGACAATGAAAAACTCCATGGATGGAGTTTTTCAGAGAATACCAAGAGATTCTGCGGCTTCGCTTTGCTACGCGCAGAATGACAGTCCTTTTTCAAGGCTAATGAAGCGCGCGATGGGGCTCTGAAGGGCTTTCTTCCGCCACGCCAAGGATGGATTCCTCTTCCTGGGAGATGTAGCTTCTGGTGGTAATGGGGCTGCGCAGCATCGGCCCCAGGCGGCGGACGAATTTTTCCATGTGGTCGGTTTCATAGTGGCCCTGCAGGCTTTCCGCATCGTCCCATTCCTGTATCAGCAGGACTTCGCTGGCATCGCCGATTCCCTGAAAATAGCGATAATGTCGGCAGCCATGTTCGTGCTGGCACAGGCGCATCATTTCCCGCATCAGCGCAAGGGCTGCATCGACTTTTTGCGGATGAAGATTGAAAGTGCTTTGCAGGATGATCATGGCCGGCTCCTCTGCCTGATTCCCCGGTTTCCTGGTTGTCCTTCCCGGATATTGTCGGTCCGCCGGCAGGTTTATCCGGCAGTTCGTAATTTATACAACGTCAAAGCGGCCTGGCGCAATACACAGTGAGCGTAATAAAAACGTTGTCATCAACAATCATCAATCATGTCCCACCAGGGGTAGAACCCGGGCATGTCGCTTGAGGCCTTGTCCTTGAATTTCGGCGGCCGTTTTTCACGAAAAGCCCGCACACCTTCCTTGCCGCTGGTCCGGCTTTGGTAATGGATCGCCAGGGATTCGACTTCGTGGGCTTGTCGGGGGTGATCCAGGGCCACATTGCGGTACATCATCTGCCGGGTCAGCGCGATGGAAACCTGGCTGTGGCGGCAAATTCGGGAAGCCAGATCACGGGCGTGGCCGAGCACTTTCCTGCCGGAAAGCCGGTGATTGGCGAGACCGCGCTTCTTGAGTTCCCTGGAATTGATCAGGTCGGCGCGGTAAATCCATTCCAGCGCCGTGCCCATACTGACGATGCGCGGCAAAAACCAGGTCGAGCAGGCTTCCGGGGTAATGCCGATGCGATTGAAGACGAATCCCATCAACGCGTCTTTTGCGACAATGCGTACATCCATGGCGCAGGTCATGGTGGCGCCAATTCCCACGGCGTGGCCGTTGATTGCGGCAATCACCGGCTTCTTGCAACGGAAGATCGCAAGGGTCAGCAGGCCGCCAAGGTCGCGCGCGCCGCGTTCGATTTCCGGCTCCCGCAGGCGTTCCCGCAGGTCGCTTACGCTGGGCTCGAACGACTCGTCGAGGCCGAAAACATTGCCCTCGCCGGACAAGTCCATGCCTGCGCAGAATGCCCTTCCCGCGCCAGTAACAATGATCGCGTTTACCGTATCATCTTCGCTCGCCCGGTCGAAAGCGTCGATGAGTTCATGGCCCATTGCCACGGTAAAGGCATTGAGTTGGTCCGGCCGGTTCAGGGTGAGGGTGAGTATGGAATTTTCCACTTCATACAGAATCGTGTCGTATTTCATATGGCGCCCCCGGCCCGCAAAAGGGCAATGCGCTCGGCGCTGAATCCCCAGTCCGCGAGCACCCGCTCGCTGTGCTCTCCCACTGTGGCGGCGGCGGACTGGATTTCTCCCGGAGTGCGGCTGAATCGCGGCGCGGGAGCGGGTTGCAGAACGCCCGCATAGTCAACGAATGTCTCTCGGGCCTTGTTGTGTGGATGTTTTGGCGCTTCCGCCAGATCCAGCACCGGGGCGAAGCAGACATCGGTGCCTTCCATCAATTCGCACCATTGCTCGCGGGTCTTGCGGAGGAAAATCGCCGCGAGTTTCTCCCGCATTTCCTGCCAGTTCTCCCGGGCGTATTGCAACTCGAACCGCGGGTCGTCGATGCCCGCCTTTTCCAGCAGCAGGGCATAGAACTGGGGCTCCAGCGAGCCGATGGATATGTATTTGCCATCGGCGCATTCATAGCTGCCATAAAAGGGCGCGCCGCCATCGAGGCGGTTACTGTGGCGTTCGGTGGTCCACATGCCCATGGCAAGAAGCCCATAGAATGGGCTCAGCAGGCTGGCGGTGCCATCGGTCATGGCGGCGTCGATGACCTGGCCGCGGCCGGATTGCTGGCGTTCCACCAGCGCGGCGAGGATTCCGCAAAGCAGATACATGGCACCGCCGCCGAAATCGCCGATGAGGTTCAACGGCGGCGGCGGCGGCCGGTCGGCATGGCCCATGGCGCCGAGTGCGCCGCCGATGGAAATGTAGTTGATGTCGTGGCCGGCGGCTTTGGCCAGCGGCCCGTGCTGGCCCCAGCCTGTCATGCGGCCGTAGACGAGGCGGGGATTGCGTTCGAGACAGATTTCAGGTCCAAGCCCGAGCCGCTCCATCACGCCGGGACGGAATCCTTCGACAAGCGCATCGGCCTGGTCGATCATTTCCAGCGCAATGGCGGCGCCCTGTTCTGTTTTCAGGTCCACCGCCAGCGAGCGGCGCCCCCGGGACAGCACATTGGCTCGCTCACCGCTTCCTTTCAGGCTCAGGCGGTCAAGCCGGATGACTTCGGCGCCGAGGTCCGAAAGCATCATGGCGCAAAACGGCCCCGGCCCGATGCCGGCCATCTCGATTATTCGAATCCCCCGTAGCGGCCCCATGTTGTACTCCTTCCTGATTCAACCCAGAACCCTGGCGAGATCTGACGATAGAAGATTGCCACCCGGTTCTCAAGCTGCTGGCGAGGATACCAGGAAATGTATTGACAGCCTTGCCCGCGCCATTTGGGGTATTGCTGGCTTTGTTGATCTGGCTGGTTTTCGGATCCGCCGGTTCTGGCGGGAGGAGTGCCTGGCTTGCGTGAGGTGCTTTGGCGGGCTTCGCGGGAACGGGTTGCGGAGATCGCCGCCAATATAGAAAGCCTGCAACAAACTGTCATCGTGCCCAATGTGGTTCACGGCAGGCCGGTGACGAATATCGACGCCCTGGCCAATCCCGGGGCGCTTGAACTGTTTCGCGGGCTGCCGGGGATGTGAAGCGGAGTCGAAAAATCTCATCCCGCGTTCATTCCAGGGAGATTCTGCGACTTCGCGCAGAATGACAGTCTTCGGCCCAAAACTGTTTTTGCCAGCGAATTGCAGGGGTGATAGTCTCTTTGCATCGTACAGCCGTGATCATCCCGGAGTCTTGCGGTAAAGGGTGGCGTTACAGATTGTGATGAGAAGCCATGAACAGCCCGCGCCGGGCGCATTCGCCGCATGGCGCCGGGTGGAACCCGATGCCGAATTCTTGCTCCATGCGCAGGTACGGCGCGGAAGGCATGCCAGCGCCGCGGTGATTCACGTTCAATGCAGGCGGGACAGGCGCATGAAGATCGCGACAGGTTTGCTGGCGGCGGTGTTGCTGCTGGCCTCGCCGGGCGCTTGGTCCGACGAACCGGAGACTTGCGTGATTCTGCTGCATGGGCTAGGCCGCACGCCGCTGTCCATGGTCCCGCTGCAAATCGCGCTGGAGCTTGCGGGCTATCGCACGGTAAACCAGGGCTATCCCTCGCGCGCGAGATCGATCGAGACGCTCGCCGAGACGCATGTTGCCGAAGCGCTGACGAAGTGCGCCTCGCCGCCGGATGCGCCGGTTCATTTCGTGGCCCATTCGCTGGGAGGCATACTGGTCCGCCAGTATCTGCAAGACCGGGACCTTCCGCCGGGCAGCCGGATGGTAATGCTTGGCCCGCCCAACCAGGGCAGTGAACTGGTCGACCGATTCGGCGCCGACGCCTGGTTCCGGGTGCTTGGGCCCGCGGCGCGTCAATTGGGAACCGAAGTTGGCGGTCTGCCGTCGCAACTCGATCCCGTGGATCTGGAAATCGGCGTCATCGCCGGCACCCGCGCCGGCCTCGACTATATCTTTTTGCAATCCGGCTTCCCGCAATCCGGGGGCTTGTCCACGCCGAATGACGGCCGGGTCAGCCTGACAGGCGCGCAGTTGGAAGAAATGCGGGACTTTCTCGAAGTGGACCAATCCCACACGCTGTTACTCATTGAAAAACAGGTTGTGCGGCAGGTGCTCGCATTTCTGGCGACCGGTCGCTTCCAGCCGATGGATGATGGGAACTGAATCATCCAGGAGCCTGCGCCGCAGGAATTCGCGAAAGCGAAAATTCGCTATCGCCGCGCCCCTGGCCGGTCGATTGAGGCGAATATTGGTGGATATGCAACGAAATCGAGCGGTCGGGGGCGTGGATGAGAGCGGATTTGCAGCCGTGAATTCCTGTGGCGCAGGCTCCCAGGGACGCAATACAATCTCGAAACCGGCTTTGCGCCGGTGGCCCGGAAATCCCGGACATGCTACAAGGGCATTTCAAAGCCTACGGTTCGGCCCGTCAGCCATTGCGGTTGAAATGACGGTTGAAAATACATGGGGGCGGATCCCGCTGAAGATAAATGACTGAACATATTTCCGATATTCGACAACGTTTCCTCTCTCGCCGCGAGTTGTTGCAGGGCGTTGCGGCCGCCTCGGCGCTGGCCGCGCTTGCTCCGACCGGCTTGCGGGCCCAGCCCTCTTCCCGGCCGCCGGGCAGCATCGGGCCCGGCTTTCGGGAGATCGGGCACGATCTGACCGAGGGGCATCGCCTGAGCGAAGAGTACCGGGCCCGGGTCCTGATTCGCTGGGGCGACAGCCTGGGCGGCGAAGAACCGGCCGGCTTCCCATTGGATAGCCGCGAGCAGGCGCAACGCTTCGGTTACAACAATGACTTCATCGCCTACGTTCCCCTGCGGGGCAGTGAGAGAGGCCTGCTGTGCGTCAACCACGAATACCCGGCAAGCCATCTGATGTTTCCCGGCAATGGGACCCGAGAGGAAACTGCCGGGCTGGAAGAAGATCGGGTTCTCTGCGAGATGGCTTCGGTGGGCCACAGCGTGCTGGAAGTGCAAAAGACCGGCGAGGACTGGAGCGTGGTCAGCGACAGCCCCTGGCAGAGGCGGCTCACCGCCACCACGCCGATGGGTTTCACGGGCCCTGCCGCCGGACACGCGCGCATGCGGACTTCGGGCGACCCCGAGGGCGGGCGCGTGCTGGGCCTGCTGTCATGCTGCGCCGGCGGCAAGACTCCCTGGGGCACGGTGCTGATCGCGGAGGAGAACTTCGGCAGTCATTTCATGGGCGACCCGCAATCCATCATGGATTCGCACCCGAAAGAGTATGCGGGCATACCTGGCTTCGGCGTGAACGGGGCATTCTCCCGTTGGGGCAGGGTGAACCCCCGCTTCGATGTGACCCGCGAGCCACGGGAAATCAATCGCTTTGGCTGGGTTGTCGAACTCGACCCCAGTAATGCGGATTCCATGCCGGTCAAACACACCGCCCTGGGCCGCTTTGAGCACGAGGGCGCAACGGTTGCCTGCGAGCCGGGCAGGCCGGTCGTGGTGTATTCGGGCGACGACTACGAGAATCAGTACCTGTATCGCTTTGTTTCCAGCAGGCCCTACTTGCCGGATCAGAACGAGCACAATCGGACCCTGCTGTCGGAAGGTACGCTGTACTGCGCCAGATTCCGCGACGACGGCCGCGGCGAGTGGCTGCCCCTGCGCTTCGGCGAGGGCCCACTGACCGAGGCCAACGGCTTCGACGACCAGGGCGATGTGGTGATCGACTGCCGCCGCGCCGCTACCCTGCTGGGCGCAACCCCGATGGATCGTCCTGAGGATGTGGAGACCAATCCGGCGACGGGCCGGGTATACGTGGCGCTGACCGGCAACCAGAACAAGCCCGGCCCCAACGCCGCCAACCCGAAGCCGGTCAATCCTTCCGGGCACGTGCTGGAGATTCTGCCGCCGGGCAGCGACGGCATGCGCGATCATGTGTCCGACAGCTTCGACTGGGACATCCTCTTTATTGCCGGAGACCCCGGCCGGGACGATGCGCTCGCGGGCCGCTACGGCGGCGATGTGGGGGATTCCGGCTGGCTGGTGAACCCGGACAACCTGGCCTTCGACGTTCACGGTCGGCTCTGGGTGGCCACCGATGGCGCCAATTATCAGGGCTTTGCCGACGGGCTCTGGTGCATGGCGACCACGGGCGGCTCACGGGCGACGCCGCGGCATTTCTTTGCCTGCCCCCGGGGCGCCGAGTTGTGCGGCCCCGAGTTCACGCCGGACGGACGCACCCTGTTCGTGGCGGTCCAGCATCCTGCTTCCGAGAGTGGCAGCACCTATGACAATCCTTCCACGCGCTGGCCCGATTTCCGCGAGGATACGCCGCCACGCCCGGCGGTCGTAGCCATCACCCACCGCGATGGGGACTTCATCGGCGATTAGCCTGACCCCTGACATGACCCATGTCTTTTCGACACCGCAAAGAATCTCGACGGGCAGGAAATGCACGTGAAAACCACATCGAAAGTCGTTTCCGTTTTGCTGACCGGGTTGCTGGTGCCCACGGGCGGAGCGGTCGTAGCGCAGGACAGTGCGGAACTTGCGCAACAGGAACTTGAAGCCTTTCTCGAAGACTGGAATCGCGAGGACAACGAAGCGCTGCTGGATCACCTGAGTTTCCCCCACGTCACCCATCGCGCGGGAACGCTCATTATCGTCGACACCCCGGAAGACTTCGTTCAGGATTTCGAGCTGCTGCGCAGCCAGGGCTGGCGCCGCAGCACCTTCGACCACTTCGAGGTTCAGCAGGTATCGGAAACCAAGGTCAATCTCCTGGTCGATTTCCGCCGTTACGATGAAAACGACGAGGTTTATTCCGACATGCAGGTGTTCTACGTGATGACCTTGCAGGATCGCAGGTGGGGCATGCAATACCGCTCCGGCGGCCCTCGCCCCGACCAGACGGAGGCGAGCCAGCTTCAGCGGGCCGAGGAACAGGCCACGGCGGCATTGCACGAATTCTTCGCGGCGTTTAACGCGGCCGACAACGAAGCCCTGTTCGCCGCCAACCACGTCCCCCAGGCAATACTGTTCGAGCGGAATTTTCTATATGGCGAAAACCGCGACGCCGCTCCGGTCACGGTCAACTTCGAGCGCCTGCGCGAAGTCGAGGACTGGAGCCGCAGCGAAGCCGAGGACATCACTCCGGTCCACGTAACGCCCGACAAGGCGGTCATCGAATTCCAGTTCAGCCGCTACAACAGCAACGGAGAGCGCTACCGCACCGTCCCCGCCGTCTGGGTGATCACTCGCAAGGCAGAAAAATGGGGCGTCGAATTCCGCTCCCTGA
>JAJDVS010000027.1 GCA_022825945.1 Pseudomonadales bacterium | reverse complement strand
CTCGACCTCGGTCATGTGCATCAGTTCGTTGACCTGTTTCATGGTTTCGACCGGGCAAGGCGACCCGGCCATGATGCCGGTGCGCAAACTGCCCAGGTCGTACTCGGCGAAGTCGGGCAAGGCCAGCTCGGCGATGAACATGGTCGGCACGCCGAACAGCGCCGTCGCCCGCTCTTCCTGCACCGTCCGCAATACCGAGTCCGGCTCGAAACTCTCGGCGGGATATATGACGCAGGCGGCGTGAGTGAGACAGCCGAGATTGCCCATCACCATGCCGAAGCAATGGTAAAGCGGCACCGGCACCACGAGCCGGTCGTCTTCGCTGAAATCCATGATCGCGGCGACGAAACGGGCGTTGTTGAGAATATTGTGATGCGAAAGCGTCGCGCCCTTGGGAAATCCCGTCGTGCCGCTGGTGTACTGGATGTTGATCGGATCGTCCATGTCCTGGTCCGCCTGCCGCGCCGCGAGATCTTCCCCGCTGCAGCCGCCGGCGAGGGCGAGAAAATCCCGCCAGCCGTAAATTCCGTTCGTTTCAGACTCAGTCGTTGAAATGATCGTGCCGAGTTCAGGAAACTTCGCCGAATGCAAGGCGCCCGGCGCCGAGCTTTCCAGTTCCGGGCAGACTTCGCCGAGCATGGCGACGTAGTCCGAAGTCTTGAAACGATTCTGGATCACCAGCCCCTTGCAGCCGGACTGTTCGAGCACATAGGCCAGTTCATGCACGCGGTATGCGGGATTGATGTTGACAAGGATCAGCCCGGCCTTGGCCGTGGCGTATTGAACCAGCGTCCATTCGACATTGTTCGGCGACCAGATGCCGACCCGGTCGCCCTTGCCGAAGCCCGAGGCGATGAAGGCGCGGGCCAGTTCGTTCACGCGTTCGGCGAGTTGCGAGTAGGTCAGGCGTACTTCCTGATGCACGCTGATCAGGGCTTCGCGGCCGCCGTGTTCGGCGACTACGCGGTCGAAAAAACGCGGAATCGTCACGCCGAGCAGGGGTCTTTCGCTCGCGCCGCTGGCGTAACTGATCGATTCGCTCATCGCCTGCCCCATTTCGACGCCAGGATCGAGCCGCTAATGTTGTGCCAGACGCTGAACAGCGCGCCCGGCAGCGCCGCGCTGGCGGAAAAGAACTGTAAGGCCAGGGCCACCCCGAGGCCCGAGTTCTGCATGCCCACTTCAATGGCGATGGTGCGGCTCTGTTTCCGGTCCAGGCCCAGCAGGCGGCTGCACCAGTAGCCGCCGCTCAGTCCCAGCAGATTGTGCAGGACGACCGCAACCGCGGCAAGCAACCCGATCCGGAGCAAACTGCCGGCATTGAGCGCCACCACGATGGCGATGATGAGCAGGATCGCAATGATCGCCAGGCTGGGCAAAATGAACTCGATGCGCCGAATCGGCCCCGGCGCGAAATGATTGCAGATTCCGCCGAGCAGCACCGGCAGCAACACCATCTGCAAGATGCTGAGCAACAGCCCCTGGGTATCGACCGCAACCGTTTGCGAAAGATAGAACGACACAAGCAAGGGCGTCGCGATCACCCCGATCAGCGAGGAGGCCAGCGTCATGCTGATCGAAAGCGCGACGTCGCCCCGGGCCAGCCAGACGATGACATTGGAGGCCGTGCCGCCCGAACAGCAACCCACGAGTACCAGCCCCGCGGTCAATTGCGGCGACAGCCGCAGCAGATTCGCCAGCGCGAATGCCGCCAGCGGCATCAGCAGAAATTGCAGCAGGACACCGATGAACACCGGTACGGGCTTGCGCGCGATGCGCGCAAGATCGGCCCGCGACAAGGTCAGCCCCATCATGAACATGACCAGGGCCAGCAGCGGAACGATCGCCCCTTCCAGCGCCGCGAACCGCCGATCCGCGAAGAACGCGACAGCGGATAGCAGCACCGCCCAAAGCGGGAAGAGAGCATTGAATCGATTCAGTAGCATTCTGTTGTGAGATTAGGACGTGTTAACACGCCCTGATTGAAAATACATATCTTCATTTCGACCTTCTGGGGCATGACCATGATCGTCACCCCGGTGGCGCCGATCCTGGCCTTCTCCATTTCCGCCATGATTGGTGTAATCTTCGGCATATACTCCTCGATGCGCGCCGCCGACATGGATCCGGTCGAAGCTTTGCGGCACGGGTAAGCCGGGCAATCTTTAACATGAAGACTTTGCATTTTTCCTGCCTGCTGCTTTCGGCATGCAGCTTCCTTTCCTGTCTTGCGCAGGAAACTTCCGATCCCTGGGAGGCCTATGACGAGGCCGCGGACCTCGCCGTGCTGGCGCAACTCGAAAACGAGCGCATGCATTACCAGTTGTTGCGCTCGCCTTATCAGCGCGGGCCGGCGTTGTGGGCGGAGTTCGAGGCGGAACTTCAGGATTTCGGGGAAGCGCAATATGAAGCGCTGAAGCCGCTGATCCTCGGCGCATCGATCGACCGATTGCAACAGGCCGTGGACAATGGCGAATTGAGTTATGAGACCCTGACCCGGTTCTATCTCTACCGCATTCGCGAGACCGAAAACGATCCCGCGCGCTATCTGAACGCGGTGATTTCGCTCAACCCCTCGGCCCTCGAACAGGCGCGGGAGCATGACCGCAATCATGGTGAAAACCACGATCCGATCTTCGGCATGCCGGTTCTGCTCAAGGACAACGTCAACACGGTGGGCCTGCCGACCACCGCCGGCGCTGTCGCCCTGGCGGCCAACGAGGCCGACGACGCCTTCATTACCGAACGGTTGCGCGAGCGCGGCGCAATCATTCTCGGCAAGGCCAATCTCAGCGAGTGGGCCTATTTCTTCTGCGGCGACTGCCCCTCCGGCTGGAGCGCCATGGGCGGCCAGACGCTCAATCCCTATGGCAGGCTGGTCTTCGGCACCGGCGGTTCCAGCTCCGGCAGCGGTGCCGCGATAGCCGCGGAGTATGCCGTAGCGGCAGTCGGCTCGGAGACTTCCGGCTCGATTCTCTCGCCGGCGAGCGCCAATTCCCTGGTCGGATTGAAACCGACCACGGGCAGTCTGAGCCGCTCGGGCGTAGTGCCCATTTCCGCCACGCTCGACACCACCGGCCCCATGGCCCG
>JAJDVS010000022.1 GCA_022825945.1 Pseudomonadales bacterium | reverse complement strand
GTCGAGAGCCGAACCATCGCCCGGTCCAGTCCAACACAACCCGGAAGAGTAGTGAAAACCGCAGGTTCCGGGAATGGTATCCTGGCGAGAACCACTCCTGCCGACCAGGGCCTGGTCGAACTTCCCGCGCTCGCTCCCCATCTGCGATTTCATGTGATCGGCGAGGGGCAGGTCCTGCTGGTTTCGGAAACTTTCAACACCCTGCTCCACGGCGGACTCTATTGCGACTTGCTGCCCTTGCTCGACGGCCGGCACAGCCAGCAGGAAATCATGGCCGCGCTGGATTCTTCCCACGATGCGCTGAGTATCGTCACGACGCTGGTTTCGCTCTCCCGCAAGGGCTATCTGGTGTCCGCCGATCACGACATGGAGCGGGAGCGGGCCGCGTGGTGGTCATCGCTGGGCGCCTCGCCGCGCTGGGCCGGGCAGCGGCTTGCGGCATCGCGCATCGCGGTGAACGGAGGCGGCGATTCATTGATCCCGCACCTGCTGGCCTTTGGCTTGCGGTTGATGCCGGAAAACCCCGCCCTGACGGTGTTTCCCTGCGAAGATTATCTGCAGGAACGTTTCGCGACAGTGAATCAACGGCAGCTTGCCGCGGGCACGGCCTGGATGCCGCTGCGCTCGCGGGGAGTCATGCCCCTGTTCGGCCCTGTTTTCCGCGCCGACGGCGAAGGCCCCTGCTGGGCCTGCCTGACCTACCGCCTTCGCGGCCACCAGGAGGTCCACAATTTCCTGCGCAATATGGGCGGTGAAGAGCTTGCCTTCAAGCCCTTCGCGGCGGAGCCCGCCGCAGTGGACGCGCTGCTTGGTCTCGCCGCCGCGGAGATCGCAAAGTTCGTGGTGTTCGGCGAGGCGGCGCCGCTACACGATTCGGCAATGGCGATGCAAATGGGACGGTTCGAGAGTTCGCGGCATCCGGTCATGCGGCGTCCCCAGTGCCCGGCCTGCGGCGATGAGAACCTGTACCGGCCGGATCGGCCGCCGATTCCCCTGCGCCTGCAAGTCAGCCCCAAAAGCGTCAGCAACAGCGGCGGCGCGCGCTCGGTGGAGCCGAAAGCCACCCTGGCCAGATACCGTCACCTGGTGAGCCCGGTCAGCGGCGTGGTGAGCTGGCTCAACCGCGCCACCGAAGAGAGCGATTCCTGGCTCCACGTCTATTGGGCGGGCAGCAATGTGGGCATCCGCAGCCGGCAACTCAGTTCCCTGCGGCGCAGCCTGCGCAGCAAGAGCGCCGGCAAGGGCGGCGACCGGGAGCAGTCCGAGGCCAGCGCGCTCTGTGAAGCCGTGGAACGATATTGCGGCGTCTTCCACGGCGACGAAATTCGCCGGCGCGGGCGCTTGGGGGATTTCGACGACGAGGCGATCCATCCCAACCGCGTGCAATTGTTCAGCGAGACGCAACTGGACAATGCCGAGAGCATCAACGCCAAAGGACACCCATACAATGTGGTCCCGCCGCGCCTGGACCCCGACGCGGAAATCGACTGGAGCCCGGTCTGGTCCTTCACCCGGCAACGGCATCGCTGGCTGCCCACCTCCATGCTGTACGGCATTCCCGCGGAACTGCGCGGACCCTCGGATCAAGTGGCGGACTCCAATGGCTGCGCCGCCGGCAACACCCTGGAAGAGGCGATTCTGCAAGGTTTTTATGAACTTGCCGAGCGGGACGCCTTCGCCATCTGGTGGTACAACCGGCTGCGAATGCCGGAGGCCGATCTCGAAAGCTTCGAAGACGAGTATCTCAACTCGGCGAGGAACTACTACCGCCGGCACGACCGCGAATTGTGGCTGCTCGATATCACGGCGGACCTCGGCATCCCCACCTTCGCCGCCCTGTCGCGCCGGCCGGATGCGGAAACGGAAGACATCATCTACGGCGCCGGCGCCCATGCCGACCCCCGCATCGCCGCCCTGCGCGCGGTCTGCGAGCTGAACCAGTGCCTCACCTGGCTGCCGCGCCCCGGGTCCGCCGACGGCAAGCCCTCGATTGACGACCCCCTGGCGCTATGGTGGTGGAAAACCGCGCGTCTGGCGGATTGCGACTGGCTGGCGCCGGCGCTGGACACGCCGCCGCGCAAGGCCGAAGATTACCCGCGGGTCAATACGGCGGACTCTCGCGAGGATGTGGAATACTGCCGCGGTCTGGTGGAGGCCAAGGGCATGGAGTTCCTTGCGCTCGATCAAACCCGGCCCGACATCGGCATGCCCGTGGTCCGGGTCATCGTCCCGGGAATGCGTCACTTCTGGGAAAGACTGGCGCCGGGGCGGCTGTACGACGTGCCGGTAAGCATGGGGCATCGCACCAGACCACTGACCGAATCCGAACTTAACAACATGCCGGTAATCGCGTGAGGCGCCACAATGGAATATGACGAAGGACGAGACTTCACCCAGCAACGTCTGGCGGATGAAACCGACACCATGGCTGAATTGCTGGGAAATTTCAGGCCGCAGATCCCGGCCGGTCTTGTGGGTGAGCGGGAATTGGGGGTGATTTGCGACCGGCTCGGGAATCTGCCGGCAACCTTCGCGGCCTTCCCTTTCGGTTTTGAATTGCCGCTGAACGACAGCAGGCCAGTGGCCGACCTCGGCCTCTCGCTTGCCGGCGGCACCCTGGTAGCGGACTTTTTCCAGCAACAGGCGAAACCCGCCGGGGCGGACGCGGACTCTCGCCATATCAAGAATCTGCTGGCGGAAACCGATCATGAAAGTTCACGGTTGCGCGAGATCGTCGGTCGCAAGCTGATGCTCGAGTACGATGTCGCATCCGCCGCCAACGGCGAGCACGAGGTTCCCGGAATCTTCATGCGGCCCTACGAACGGCCAATGATTGCCGGCTGCCGGGAAAGTGCGGAGGATGCGGGCACGGTGGTGGAAGCCCTGGTATCCGCCGTGGGCTGGAAGCCCGACCTGGCGGAACGGAGGAATGTGGAAAGCGTATTCCTCGCCCTGCAAGACGCCACCCGGCTCGAATCCATCGGCGCTTTCCCGGCGCGGGAACGGTTGATTCGTCTGGCTGCCATGAAGTTCCGCAGCTTCACGCAGATTCTGGATTTCCTGGAGCGAATCGGCTGGCCCGGCGACAGATCCGCACTGGCGAATTCCCTGTCGCAATTCGACGCCATCGGAGGATTCCAGAGCCTTGGCGTGCATCTGGACGTTGACCGGAATGGCGTTGGTCCCGGCCTGGGCCTGAGCTTCTACAACAACCACCGTCTGGCCGACGACCCGCGCTACTGGCTGGACGATCCCGATGACTGGGACGCATTCCTGGAAGCCCTGACCAAAACCGGAGTGGCGCTTCCGGAAAAGCTGACCGCGCTGGCGGACTGGCCCGCCGAGCCCACCCCGATTTTTGGCCGGGCGGGGCCATACATGTTGCTGCGCGGCATTCACCACATCAAGGTTGTAGTGTCAGAAGGCAGGTTGACGAAAGGGAAGGCCTACGTATTCATGTTGTTGAATGGCGCAATGTTCACCTGAAATCCGGGCTGCCACCTGTCTACCCGGACTACTGGCGCGGCTTGATTCCGGACAGGAGCCGATAGGTGAATGCCTCTTCCCGCAATCCCTGGTCAAAGGCAACCATCGCTTCCGTGAATTCCCGGACGGCCGGAGTGATTTTATCCCGACCCGGACCAAACAATTCCAGCAACATCCAGCTATCGCGAATCCCCTTGGTGGAGGGCTTGACTTCAGCGTCAAGGTCGCGGGCGCTTGCTTGCGCGAAGCCCGCCTCTGCAATGGCGTCCAGAACCTCGCGCCACGGCTCCAATGGCGGCATGCGCCAGCCCCGCTGGGAATTGGCGTGAAGTTCCTGCTGGGATTCGGAAAGGGGTGCGCCACTGCGGAGGCCTTCCAGCGCCTGCCAGCGCCCTGCTGGCTTGAGCACCCGATGGACACCCCGCAGATAAGCGAGTTTGTCCGTCGCGTAGCAGAATGATTCGTGATTCAGTACGGCGTCGAATGAGGCGTCAGGGAACGGCAGATCCATGAAATCTGCATGGTGGAACTCCACCAGATGGGCCACGTTGCGGTGCTTCGCATGATTTGTCGCCACTTCGATATGGGGTTCGCAAATCGTCACGCCGGTAACGCGGACCCCGTATCGCTCGGCCAGCCAGATGGCTGTGCCGCCGATTCCGCAACCGGAATCGAGGAAATGTTTTCCGGGGCCAGGCTGCAGGCCTTGCGCCAGGGTCTCATTGGCCCGGATCAATCCTTCCCGATGAGATGTCGTTTCCTGTCCCCACAAGCCGCAATGACAGCACAGCAGGTCGCCGCCGAAGAGTTCCATGCGCTCGGTCATGGCGGTGTAATGTTCGGCGACGGTGGTTTCCATGAAATGCGGCCTGCGGGATATCCGGATTCCAATGAAGGATTCGGAATCGGCGACGCCGGAGATTCCTCACGAAAAAGGCGACCTGCGAACCCGGAGCCTGATGCTCCAGGCCACATGCCGCCGCAAGGGTCGAAAACCGGATAACCGGCTGTAGCGGGACGGGATTACACGCAGCAACTCAGGCCGGCAGAGATGGCCTCAAGCTGCTCTTCGGTCATATCCCCGGTCACAGGCAAGGCGAGATGCACAGTCTCAAGACTGCTCTCGTGGACCTTGATCTCCATGCTGTCGGGAATGGTGATACCCAACTCGCTATTCAGGGCGCCTTTC
>JAJDVS010000010.1 GCA_022825945.1 Pseudomonadales bacterium | reverse complement strand
GTCGAGAGCCGAACCATCGCCCGGTCCAGTCCAACACAACCCGGAAGAGTAGTGAAAACCGCAGGTTCCGGGAATGGTATCCTGGCGAGAACCACTCCTGCCGACCAGGGCCTGGTCGAACTTCCCGCGCTCGCTCCCCATTTGCGATTTCATGTGATCGGCGAAGGCCAGACCCTGCTGGTGTCGGAAACTTTCAACACCCTGCTCCACGGTGGACTCTATTGCGACTTGCTGCCCTTGCTCGACGGCCGGCACAGCCAGCGGGAAATCATGGCCGCGCTGGATTCTTCCCACGATACGCTGAGTATCGTCACGACGCTGGTTTCGCTCTCCCGCAAGGGTTATCTGGTATCCGCCGATCACGGCATGGAGCGGGAGCGGGCCGCCTGGTGGTCATCGCTGGGCGCCTCGCCGCGCTGGGCCGAACAGCGGTTGGCGGAAGCGCGCATTGCGGTATGCGGCGACGGCGATTCATTCATCCCGCATCTGACGGGATTTGGCTTGCGGTTGACGCCGGAAAACCCGGCTCTGACGGTGTTTCCCTGCGAGGATTATCTGGAAGAACGCCTTGCAACAGTGAATCAACAGCAGCTTGCCGCGGGCTCGCCCTGGATGCCGCTTCGCCCCCGGGGAATCATGCCCCTGTTCGGCCCCGTTTTCCGCGCCGACGGCGAGGGTCCCTGCTGGAACTGTCTGGCCTACCGCCTGCGCAGCCACCAGGAGGTTCACAATTTCCTGCGCAACAGGGGCGGCGAAGAGCTTGCCTTCAAGCCCTTCGCGGCGGAGCCCGCCGCGGTGGACGCGCTGCTTGGGTTCGCCGCCGCGGAGATCGCCAAACATGTGGTGTTCGGCGAGGCGGCGCCGCTGCACGATTCGGCAATGGCGATGCAAATGGGACGGTTCGAGAGTTCGCGGCATCCGGTCATGCGGCGCCCGCAATGTCCGGTCTGCGGCGATGAAGAATTGTACCGGCCGGACCGTCCGCCGGCTCCACTGCGCCTGCAAGCCAGTCCCAAAGCCGTCAGCAATAGCGGCGGCGCGCGCTCGGTGGCCCCGAAAGCCACCCTGGCCAGATACCGCCATTTGGTGAGCCCGGTCAGTGGCGTGGTGAGCTGGCTCAATCGCGCCACCGACGAAAGCGATTCCTGGCTCCATGTCTATTGGGCCGGCAGCAATGTGGGCATCCGCGGCCGGCAACTCAATTCCCTGCGGCGCAGCCTGCGCAGCAAGAGCGCCGGCAAGGGCGGCGACCGGGAGCAGTCCGAGGCCAGCGCGCTCTGTGAAGCCGTGGAACGATATTGCGGCGTCTTCCACGGCGACGAAATCCGCCGGCGCGGGCGCTTGGGGGATTTCGACGACGAGGCGATCCATCCCAACCGCGTGCAATTGTTCAGCGAGACGCAACTGGACAATGCCGAGAGAATCAACGCCAAAGGACACCCATACAATGTGGTCCCGCCGCGCCTCGACCCCGATGCGGAAATCGACTGGAGCCCGGTGTGGTCCTTCACCCGGCAACAGCATCGCTGGCTGCCCACCTCCATGCTGTACGGCATTCCCGCGGAACTGCGCGGGCCTTACGATCAGGTGGCGGACTCCAACGGCTGCGCCGCCGGCAACACCCTGGAAGAGGCGATTCTGCAAGGTTTTTACGAGCTTGCCGAGCGGGACGCCTTCGCCATCTGGTGGTACAACAGGCTGCGAATGCCCTCTGTGGATCTGGACAGTTTCGAAGACGACTACCTTGGATCGGCGGTAACTTACTATCGCCGGCAAGATCGCGAAATGTGGATGCTCGATGTCACCGCGGATCTGGGCATCCCCGTTTTCGTCGCCCTGTCGCGCCGGCCGGATGCGGAAACGGAAGACATCATCTACGGCGCCGGCGCCCATGCCGACCCCCGCATCGCCGCCCTGCGCGCAATCTGCGAACTGAACCAGTGCCTCACCTGGCTTCCACGCCCCGGTTCCGGCGACGGCAAACCCGCCATTGACGACCCCCTGGCGCTGTGGTGGTGGAAAACCGCGCGTCTGGCCGATTGCGACTGGCTGGCGTCGGCGCTGGATATGCCGCCGCGCAAGGCCGAAGATTATCCACGGGTATATACAGCGGACACCCGCGACGATGTGGAATACTGCCGCGGTCTGGTGGAAGCCCAAGGCATGGAGTTGCTCGCGCTGGATCAGACCCGGCCCGACATCGGCATGCCCGTGGTCCGGGTAATCGTCCCGGGGATGCGTCATTTCTGGGAAAGACTGGCGCCGGGGCGCCTGTACGACGTGCCGGTGAGCATGGGGCATCGTTCCAGCCCGCTGGCCGAATCGGAACTCAACAACATGCCGGTAATCGCTTGAGGGGCAACAATGGAATATGACGAAGGACGAGACTTCACCGAAAAACGTTTGGCGGGTGAAACCGACACCATGGCCGAGCTGCTTGGGAATTTCAGGTCGCAAATCCCGACCAGCCTGGTGGGCGAGCGGGAATTGAAGGCGATTTGCGACCGGCTCGGGAATCTGCCGGCAACCTTCGCGGCCTTCCCTTTCGGATTCGAACTGCCCCTGAACGACAACAGGCCCGTGGCCGACTTCGGCCTCGCGCTTGCCGGCGGAACCCTGATAGCGGATTTTTTCCAGCAACAGGAGAAACCCGTCCAGGCGGACACGGGCATTCGCCTCATCACCAGTTTGCTGGCGGAAACCGATCGCGAAGATTCACGATTGCGCGAAATCGCCGGCCGCAAACTCATGCTCGAGTATGACGTCGCATCCGCCGCCAGCGGCAGGCGGGAGGTTCCGGGAATTTTCATGCGGCCGTACGAACGGCCGATGATTGCCGGCTGCCGGGAAAGCGCGGAGGATGTGGGCACGGTGGTGGAGGCGCTGGTTTCCGCCGTGGACTGGGAGCCCGATTCGGCAGAGCGGAGAAATGTGGAAAACGTATTCCTCGCCCTGCAAGACGACACCCGGCTCGAATCCATCGGCGCTTTCCCGGCGCGGGAACGTTCGATTCGTCTGGCTGCCATGGAATTCCGCGGTTTCGCGCGTATTCTGGATTTCCTGGAGCGCGTCGGCTGGCCCGGCGACATTTCCGTGCTGGCGGATTCCCTGTCGCAATTCGAATCCATCGGAGGATTCAAGAGCCTTGGCGTGTATCTGGACGTTCGCCGGAGTGGCGTTGGCCCCGGCCTGGGCCTGGGCTTCTTCAACAATCACCGCCTGGCCGACGATCCAAGATATTGGCTGGACGATCCCAATGACTGGGACGCATTCCTGGAAGCCCTGACCGGAACGGGAGTGGCGCTCCCGGAAAAGCTGGCGGCGCTGGCGGGCTGGCCGGCTGAACCCACCCCGATTTTTGGCCGGGCGGGGCCATACATGCTGCTGCGCGGCATCCACCATATCAAGGTTGTAGTGTCGGAAGGCAGGCTGACGAAGGGGAAGGGCTACGTATTCATGTTGTTGAACGGCGCAATGTTCGCCTGAAGCTGAAGGTGCCCAGGGTTACTGTTCCGGCTTGGTCCCCGACAGGAACCGGTAGGTGAATACTTCTTCCCGCAATCCCTGGTCAAAGGCAACCATCGCTTCCGTGAATTCCCGGACGGCCGGAGTGACTTTATCCCGACCCGGACCAAACAATTCCAGCAACGTCCAGCTATCGCGAATCCCCTTGGTGGAGGGCTTGACTTCGGCGTCAAGATCCCGGGCGTTCGCTTGCGCGAAGCCCGCTTCCGCAATGACTTCCAGAACCTCGCGCCACGGCTCCAGCGGCGGCATGCGCCAGCCCCGCTGGGAGTCGGCGTGAAGTTCCCGCTGGGATTCGGAAAGGGGCGCGCCGCTGCGGAGGCCTTCCAGCGCCTGCCAGCGCCCTCCCGGCTTGAGCACCCGATGGACTCCCCGCAGATAGGCGAGTTTGTCTGGCGCGTAGCAGAAGGATTCGTGATTCAGCACGGCGTCGAATGAGGCGTCAGGGAACGGCAGATCCATGAAGTCCGCATGGTGGAACTCCACCAGATGGGCCACGTCGCGCTGCTTCGCATGATTTGTCGCCACTTCGATATGGGGTTCGCAAATCGTCACGCCGGTGACGCGGACCCCGTATCGTTCGGCCAGCCAGATGGCCGTGCCGCCGATTCCGCAGCCGGAATCCAGGAAATGTTTTCCGGAACCAGGCCGCAGGCCTTGCGCGAGGGTCTCATTGGCCCGGATCAATCCTTCCCGGTGAGATGTTGTTTCCGGTCCCCACAGGCCGCAATGACAGCACAGCAGGTCGCCGCCGAAGATCTCCATGCGCTCGGTCATGGCGGTGTAATGTTCGGCGACGGTGGTTTCCATGAAACGCGGCCTGCGGATATCCGGATTTCAATAATGGATTCGGCATTGGCGAAGCCGGAAATTCCCCGCAAAAACAGCGACCCGTGAACCCGGAGCCCAGGCTCCGGGTTCACATGCCGGCGCAATAGCCGGAAACCGGATAACCGGCTCTATCGGGACGAGACTACAAGCAGCAACTCAGGCCGGCGGAGATGGCCTCAAGCTGCTCTTCGGTCATATCCCCGGTCACAGGCAAGGCGAGATGCACAGTCTCAAGACTGCTCTCGTGGACCTTGATCTCCATGCTGTCGGGAATGGTGATACCCAACTCGCTATTCAGGGCGCCTTTC
>JAJDVS010000079.1 GCA_022825945.1 Pseudomonadales bacterium | reverse complement strand
ACCTCACCTTTCGTAGCCGACCTTTTCCCCGGCGACCCGGACAGTACCGATCTCGCCTACACCAAGGGCACGCGGCGCTGGGTCGCGGGACCGCAAGGCCTGCCCCTGTTCAAGCCGCCCTATGGCCGCATTACCGCATTTGACATGAATACGGGCGAGCAGGTGTGGATGGTTCCCAACGGCGACGGACCGCGCGATCATCCGGCGATCGCGCATTTGAATCTCGGACAGTTGGGCTGGCCGGGGCGGCCCTCGCCGCTGCTGACCAGGACTCTGCTCTTCATCGGCGAAGGCCAGACCAATCTGCGCAGGGACGGCCGCATGCCGCCCGATATGCCGGTGGAGATCGCCACCAACAGCGGCGGCCCCTTCTTCCGGGCATACGACAAGATGACCGGAGAGATCGAGTGGGTAATCGAGATGGAAGCCGGCGTGACCGGCGCGCCCATAACTTACCTGCACGAAGGCCGCCAGTTCATCGTCGCCGCCATCGGCGACCGCCTGTACGCCCCGGAACTCGTGGCCTTTGCCCTGCCCGAGTAGGGACTGGCGGGAGCGACGCCCATGATTGCCAACTACTGCTTGGCGAGTCGGCGTTTGATATACGTTCCCAGTAGCGGTACCGCAAAGGAATACTTGCCATGTCTATTCTTGAATACCAGCCCCTGTCTGGCAAGAGCCCCCAACATTTGATTAACATGGCTGCTGCTAAACGGTTTTGCCAACATTCGGTTAGAGTTTTCGACGATATCCTGAACCGTAAACTCCTCATCGCAGTGTTCCAGCCCCGCAACTACCGATAACAGCTCCCTTTGTCGGTCGGTTGTTCTTGCCCAACGACCGGAGAAAAAATCCGAATCCAGTTTTTCTTCGATTTCCGCGACAGGAACCGATGCTTGCTCTCCCTTGTCCCAGCGAAGCATGAAAGCGTCATAGACTTCACGGCAAATGTACTGAATGAAGTACGGATATCCTCTGGACATATGAACAATCTGGTCAACAGATTCTTCGCTTAATTTCACAGCATGAGCATCTTCTATGGGCTTGAGAATCGCTTCTCTGCTGTCCTTATCCGAAAGACTTTCCACGAAGAGGGGACGAAACATTCGCTCGGAATATGTACGAGATTCAACGAGCTTGGGAAACAGCGGGGGCAGTCCTGCCAAGGCTAACATCAAAGGTAGATCCATCTTCTGCAACGACTGAAAAGTATCCAGAAGCAGTGCCAGCGGATATTCATTTTCCTCCGCGTGATCTGATAAGTTTTGTGCTTCATCATATGCAAAAACTATTCCCTTGAACTGATTTCTTCTATCGATGACTTTCCAACATATTTGAAGAACCGCCTTGAGTTTATCCAGCGGAAGTCCCGGAGTTTCAGAATATAAATTCTGTAATACTTCGAAACTCAAGACCTGTTCTATAGTTTCTTGCTGAGAGGTGAATCCCGGTTCGAATTTTGTGTGAGAGGAGACTTTGATTGATTTCGTGATAACTGACAGATCGGCACACAGTCTGATTACCAGGTTCTCTTCAGAAAAGCTGGATGATTCATTTATATCCATGCCGATCCACAACCATCCTTCCGCCAACGCGATGGGCTTGAACGACTCCAGCAATACGGTCTTGCCGACGCCGCGAAGTCCGGTTAAAACCAGGTTTTCCAGAATCGGTGTCTGTCGCAGCAGTTTTTCGAATTGATTTCGCTCCTGACGACGTCCGGCAAGATACGGTGGCTGGTGTCCCGCCCCCGGCCTGAAAGGATTTGTAAATTCAATCATCGCGAAAATTAGCCTCTATAAGCCGATTCGATAAATTTATACAAATAGCTAAATTTAATCAACCAGCTAATTGCGGCTAATTCTGTGTTCGCGACGGCTCGGGGAATGACCCGACTTTAAGTCTTCACGGCTGCTTGACCGTGCGCAGATAGGGCTTGACCGTCGTCCAGCCTTCGGGGAACAACTGCTCGGCTTCCTCGTTGGAAACGGCGGGAACGATGATCACGTCTTCGCCCTGCTGCCAGTTCACCGGCGTCGCCACCTTGTGTTTGGCCGTCAACTGCATGGAGTCGAGCACCCGCAAAATCTCGTCGAAGTTGCGGCCGGTGGTCATCGGATAGGTCAGCATCAATTTGATGGTCTTGTCAGGCGCGACGATGAACACTGAGCGCACGGTGGCGTTGTTCATCGGCGTACGGCCTTCGGAAGTGCCCGGCTCGTCCGCCGGCAACATGTTGTACAACTTCGCCACGGCCAGGTCGTGGTCGCCGATCATCGGATAGTTGACCTTGTGGCCCTGCACGTCCTCGATATCGTCGGCCCAGGCTTCGTGGCTCGATACCGGGTCCACGCTCAGGCCGATGATCCTGCAATTGCGCCTGGCGAACTCCTGTTCGAGTCCGGCCATGTATCCCAGCTCCGTTGTGCATACCGGCGTGAAGTCCTTGGGGTGGGAAAACAGCACGCCCCACCGGTCTCCCAGCCATTCGTGAAAATCGATCTCGCCATGAGTGGTCATGGCGGTAAAGTTCGGTGCTATGTCGTTGATTCGCAGCGCCATCGGAACATCCTCGAAGCTGATAAATTGCCATGCAAGCCCTGGCGCGCAGGTGCGGCCGGGATTTGCAACGGGGCAAGAAGTCTACTGAACGGCGCCAATGCCTTCAAGAAGTATCAATTTCGGGATGGGGTTACGCTTGAACGGTTTACTGTAACTTGCTTGACATCACCTTCAATTGACGCCGAATGATGAAACTGTTGGCATTGAGTATGGCGGGCAGGTCTCTTGTCTGACGAATCAGCGCCACTATCGCTATGCGGTTGCCATGGATCGGAACATACACGAGATAATGCTCCCGGATGGGGTAGACACCGAGGTCCGGATCCATGGAAGGTGATCGCCGGAGTCCCCGGGCGAGATTCTGTGCGCATTTGTGAATGTCCGAAAAATACTGCCTGGTAAGCTCTTCCCCCCAGCGGGACTTTGACCATCGTCTTGCCTCGCGAAAGTCGTTTTCCGCTGTTTCAGTGAGGATGTAGTGAAGTCGCTTCCCTGCCTTGCTAGCCATTTTCTTCCGCAATATCGAGGATTGATTTTTCCGAGTAACGTCCCTGGGCGAGATCGTTCAAGCCGCGCATGACATGTTCAACAGTTCCCTGGGACTCCATATCTCGCCGGATCAAATCGCGAAGGTACTCACTGGGCGTTGCATAGGGGCTCGCATCGCCGGTTCGGGAATTCACAAAGTCACGGAGTTCACGCGTAAGAGAAAGATTCATGCTGCTGGCCATTCGCTGGTCCTGTCATTCAAAGGATTGAATTGGCAAGCTTGACGCTTTTGTCGGATATTGTCAATATTCGACAAAAGCGTCAGACCAAGCAATTCGTTTGATCCGGGACGCTATAGCAATGATTAGCCTGCGAGATATTCGACGCCGGTTGAATATAGCCCAACATAGTCGATGTTTGCGAGATTCAGATCGATTTCGGCGACCAATCCGCTCAGTTCGACGGCGGACAGTTCGCCGTTGTCGACTTTGCCTCCCCACTCCGAAATCACATCGTCCGGGGCTTCGTCGCCGGTCAGCGCGGTGAAGAAATGGCCAACCATCCGCGCACCACTGGGGTCGGCGCCGAAAATCGTGTCTATGGCGGTTTGCAGCAGATCGTCGTAGGCCATTCCGTCGTCGAGCAGGTTCAGCCACTGTCCCGCGAGATCGGTGCGGCGGAGGCCGGCCGCCCCCAGAAACGCGCCGAGGACCTTGGCGGCTATTCCCGCGTTGCCGTCGATATCGAAGGCGAGATTGACGTCGGAAAACTCGAGTCGCTCCACACCGTCCAGTTCGTCCTTTCCGGATTCCGAAGCGCCATCCGCCACAACAATGATTATCCCGTCTTCATCGCCGGTCACGGAATAATCATCCTTCTTGCCGGAAAACACCGCGAAGTCGAGACCGGCGCCGCCGTCCAGCATGTCGGAACCGTCTCCGCCGATCAGCCGGTCGTTGCCGGTCCAACCGGACAGTTCGTCGTCGCCGGCGCCGCCAAAGAGCGAATCGTCGCCTTGCCGGCCGAATATCCGGTCGTTGCCGGCATTGCCCCGGATTTCGTTTTCCAGCCGGTTTCCCACCAGAAAATCGTTCCGGCCGGAGCCAATCAGGTTTTCGATTTCAGTGCCGAAATTGACGGTGATCTGCCCGGCGGAAGTGATCAGCCCGGATTTGCCGAACAGCCTGTTGTAACCCTGATGACCCGGTTCCAGATAAATCACCACTCCCGAATACGACGCGGACGCATCGATCGTATCTTCGCCGCCGCCGTCCCAGACGAAATTCGGGTCGCCGGTCTTGTAGATATAGGTATCGTCACCGGTGCGCGACTTCCTGCTCGGGCCGTAGAGGTATTGCAGGGCGGCGATATCGAGGTCGCTGAAGGTGAGCTTGTACTCCGAGGGAGATTCGTTGTACGACATCATTGTCCAGCGGGTGTCGTCTTCGGAATCATTGAGATAAGGAGGCGACGCTATGCCATCGTCGGAGTCCGGGTCGTCAAACGGATGTTTCAGCCCAAGCGCGTGACCGAGTTCATGAACAAGGACATATGCTCCCCTGCTCCCATGGCGAAGAGTGGCGTTACTTGACGAGTCGTTTATGAAGATATCGGAATCTACACCATCAGATCCCGGATACCACGCGAAACCGCTCGAAGTTCCTTGCCAGCTCAAAGCAATGGCGAATGTATTCGGCTGATCGGGGTTGCCGGTTTCCCTGACTCTAACGTCAATGATTTCTTCGAGATAGTGCAATAAATTTTCGGCATTGCGTTGTTGAATGACCGATAACTGCCGAAATCCCAAGGCTCTGGTGACGTAAATCAAACCATTCAAGATGTCCAAATCGTAGTCTGGAACACTGGAGGGGAAAATGTACCGAAAAGTCTTTTCCTCACCCAGCAGATTCTTGTAGTTGGACCCATTGGCGTCGTCGGGAAGCAATGCGTCAATCCAGTACGGCAACGGGCGAGCTTCATTGACGTATCGAACGTTCTCGACGTAGGAAGGAATTTTCGCGAACGAAACCGAGACGATTGCCGTGTCATCGCCGGAAGAATCCCATATATGGTCATTAAGACCTCGAATGTGGTAAGTGTCATCGCCATCCCCACCATACAGTTCGTTATTGCCTTCGCCCCCAAACAGCACATCCTCGCCATCTCCTCCATATAGTCGGTCATTCCCTTCCTTGCCCCACATCCGATCATTGCCTGACCCACCGTATAATTGATCGTCGCCGTCCTTGCCGCCAATCAGGTCATTACCGTCACCGCCATAGGCAATCAAGGTTCCGGACGTTATCCAGTAGCGAGCTTCCCCTTCATCGTTGTAGAAGGCGTTGATCCAGTCATCGCCATCACCGCCATAAGCTGAATCGTCACCACTACCAGGCTTTATCTGGTCGTTACCATCCGCACCGAACAAAGTGTCGTCGCCGGTCCCGCCATCGATGAAGTCGTTCCCGGCCCAGCCGTAGATGCGGTCATTCCCGGTTCCGCCGTAGAGTCGGTCTTCTCCTTCCTTGCCGCCGATCAAATCGTCGCCCGATCCACCGTAAGCCGTCAGGGTTCCGGAAAAAACGTTATATCGATCATCTCCAGCCGCGTTATAGAAGGCGTCTATCCAGTCTGTGCCCGCACCGCCGTAGACAGTGTCTTCACCATCGCCCGAGCGCAGACGATCATTTCCCGATCTCCCGTAAACCGTATCGTTTCCCTCGGCTCCGGAGAGATTGTCATCCCCGCTGCCGCCATCGACAAAATCGTCACCGGCCCATCCCAGGATCTTGTCGTTCCCGTCTCCCCCATACAATCTGTCGTTACCTTCCTTGCCGCCGATCAGGTCGTTGCCCGCACCGCCGTAGGCGATGAGGGTTCCAGAGTAGACGTAGTATCGGTCATCGCCGTCCTCGTTGTAGATGGCATTTATCCAGTCATCGCCTCCATTGCCCCGAACGGTATCGTTCCCGTCTCCCGACCTGATTTCGTCGTCTTCGGCTGTGCCGTTCAGGGTTTCGGAGTCGTCATCGCCAAAGATTTCAGCCATTGGTTCGCTTCCGCTTCTTGTTGCTCGCGAGAATAAACAAATTCGGTTGTCAGTTCAGGAGCAGCGCGCCCAGTTCGGCGCCGGTGAAGACGTAGACCGCCATGAGGGGGAAGGAGCCGATCTGGACGGCGAGGGCCATTTTCAGGATGGGCATTCTGGCGAGGCCGGCGACGTAGCAGATCAGGTCGGTTGGGACGAGAGGGAACGCGGACCAGCCCAGGGTTACCCACCAGGCGCTTCTGCCTTGCATGCGCTCGCGGATGGTGTTGATCTGCCTTGGGTAGCGGGCCTTGAGCCGCTCGTCGTAGCCGCCGATGCCAGGGAAGCTGTAAATCAGCAGCGAGCCGCTCAGGACTCCCGCCATGGATGCCGCCAGCACCGCCAGCGGCCAGTCGGGAAAAGCCAGTGCGCCGGCGAATATGAACGGCGTGCTCGGAATCAGCAGGAGCGAGCGGGTCAGGCAAATCAGGACGTATACGACGAATGCCTCGGCGCCGAACTCCGCGATGAAAGCGGCCAGCCGCTCGCGCTCAAGCAACTCCGGGTTGAGCAATACAAACACCGTCGCAAGCGCCACGAGGCCGAACCAGAAGATGTTCAAGTGCTTGAGCATGGCTGGCGCCTGTCAGGCCGGTATCACCACAGGCGGTTGGCGCCCGCCTGATCGAATACGGAATCCACCGAAACGAGAGAACATTGCTCCAATCGGGCCTGCGCGAGCAGCAGGCGATCCCATGGGTCCCGGTGTTCCCAATCGAAGTTCGCCGCGTATTCGGCATGTTCGTGCGTAATCGCCAATTCCTCGACCTCGTTGCGGCGCAGCGCGGACCTGAGTTCGAGCCGTGGCAAATTGACGCGCCCGCGACGCGCTTTCAGTTCGATTTCGTAGATGGAAGCGGCGCTGACCAGCACCGTGTTGGCGCGATCGAGGATCAGGCGCTTCGCGCGGCCCGAAAGCCGGGCACTGCCGGCCGCCCACCAGTACACGACGTGACTGTCCAACAACAATTTCACGAATTTTCCGGGGAACCTCGCCAGATTCCCAGCGCGTCGCTGAAATCTCCGGCGTCGATGGCGGACTGTGCTGCGTCCCGGCTATCGAACAGATCGTCCGGTAATTCCAGATGGGCCAGGGGCGCCGCTTCCCGTGTGGTCGGCTCGCGCACCGGCGCCAGACGCGCGATCGGCATGCCGCCCCGGGCAATGACGACTTCTTCACCCTTTTGCGCCCGCGACAGCAATTCGGAAAACCGGGCGCGGGCTTCGGCGACTTTGTAGACATTCCGCGGCATATCGATTGTCCAAGCCTGCGGGTAGTGGATTTTCCATGAATTGTACAACCAGCTTGTACAATAGACAACCGCTCACTCACCTTGTGCGCGGGTTCAAGCCAGCTCGGATCGCACGGCGAGGAGGTTGCGTTCTTCCCGGTCGAAGACCGCGGCCAGCAGGTGGATCGGCTCGCCGCGGTCGCGGTAGCGGTCGGCGTAGCCCCGGGCGCGAATCTGGCTTATGGCCCGGTCGAGGGCGACTTCGGTTTCCTCGCCCTCTTCCGCCGTCTTGAATTCCATGACGAAGACCTGCTTCCCATGCAGCAGCACCATGTCCGAACGACCGTGGCTGGTGGATTCCTCCACCCGCAGGTCCACGCCGATGGTGCGGAAGCAGGCGTAGAGCATTCCCGCGTACCAGGCTTCGTAGCGGGCGAGTTCCGGCCTGGTTTGCCAC
>JAJDVS010000090.1 GCA_022825945.1 Pseudomonadales bacterium | reverse complement strand
ATACACCCACGCCGTCAGCGGCGGGTCGAAGCCATAAACGTCCGGTTTACAGTTGCCAGCAGCTAAGCTAATGTTTCGGCAGAAAATCCATTCCTTACCAACGGGGAACGCCGATGAAAACCATGTTGACAGGATTGCGCTGCCTGGGCCTGCTGATCGGAGGTCTCGCAGCAGGACAGATCGCCGCCCAGGAGCAGGTGGTTGAGTCGGACACCCATCGCTTTGAGGAAGTGGCCGAAGGCGTCTGGCATGTCATGGGTACCGGCGCCGTTCATACCATGAGCAACGCCATGGTGCTCGTGGGCGAATTCGACACCCTCGTGGTCGATTCCCACGTTACCCCCGCCGCAGCCCGGGCGCTCATTGACTCGATTTCCGCGATCACCGAAAAACCAGTGCGCTACCTCGTCAACAGCCACTACCACTTCGATCACGCCCACGGCAATCAGGCCTTTCCCGAAGGCGTCGAAATCATTGGCCACGAATTCACCCGGGCCAAGCTCAACGGCGATATCGGCAACGTGCTGGAAGAAAATACCTTCCGCAGCTTTTCTGACTCCGTACCGACCCTCGTCGCCCAACTCAAGGAACAGGCCGCCAACGAAAACGACCCGCGCCGCCGGGCCGAACTCGAAGAACGGCACCGGGTGCAAAGCGACTATATGAACGCCATCGGGGAAGTCGTGCCGACCCCGCCCAATATTACCCTGGACCGCAAGATGACCCTGTTCCAGGTTGTTGCGGGAGGCAGCCGGGAGATTCAACTGCGTCATTTCGGCCGCGCCCACACCGGCGGCGACGTGGTGATTTTCCTGCCCCATGAGCGCGTCGTCTTTACCGGCGACATGATGCTGCCGGGCCTGGCCTACATGGGCGACGGTCATGTGGACGAATGGCCGGCCGCGCTGGAAGGATTGAAGTCCCTGGATTTCGATATCTGGTTGCCCGGACACGGCCCGGTCATGCGCTCCCGCGAACCTATCGACAACTTCCAGAGCTATCTCCGCGACCTTTGGGACACAGTGGCCGGGATGCACGAAAACGGCGTTCCCGCCGCGGAAACCGCCGCCACCGTCGACATGACGCATCATGCTGCCAACTTTCCCCAGATACAGGGCCCGGGCGCCGACCCCAGGGCCATCGACCGCATCTACCAGTTGCTGGAGAACAGGTAGCTTCAATCCATGGAAATTTTGCAGTCAGGGGTCAGCAATTCTCATTTTGGCATTGGGCGCGCTCATATCGGTCATCCTGCGCGCAGTCGCAGGATCTCATTGCGTGGCCACCGTATGAGATTCTGCGACTACGCTTCGCTTCGCGCAGAATGACATGAGAGTTGGAGCGCCGTAATGAAAATTGCTGGTCAGGGGTCAAAAAACTCTTTGACTGTGCTGTATCCATGCCATTATGCTCGATTGCACGGTTGGTCCCGGGAGCCTGCGGCGCGGGCTCCCTGGTCAATTGACGGCAGCATTGCACAATCGGAGGGAACGGAAGATGGAAAATCAAGCAAGAAGAATCGGATCGTTCATTGGCGCATCGGCGCTGTTTTTTGCGGCCTGCGCCCCGCTGGCGTTATTCGCCCAGGACGATGGCGTCAGGCGAATCGAAGAAGTGACCGTGACTGCGGAGCGCAGGGAAGCTTCCATTCAGGATACGTCCATTTCCATTACCGCACTTACCGCCGAATCGCTTGACGACTTCGGCATTCGCAATCAGGAAGATTTGCAGAACTTCATTCCGGCAACGACGATCCAGCCCTACGATTCCACGATCCGGGGCGTGGGCCGGAATTTTCGCGCCCTCGGCGGCGACCCGGGCGTCGCCACCTATATGAACGGCATCTATTCCGAGGACTTGCTGACGGCCACCGCCGCCACCTTCTGGGACGTGGAGCGAATCGAGATTTTGCGCGGCCCCCAGGGCACGCTGTATGGTCGCAACGCCGTGGGCGGCGCCATCAACGTGCTTTACAACCCGCCCGGGGACGAGCTGGATTATTCGGTCAAATCGATTCTCGGAAACTTCGGCACCAGTGAACTGTATGGCATGTTCAACACGCCGCTGATGGAAGACACTTTGTCCGCCCGGGTGAATTTCAGCCTCCGCGACCGCGACGGCATCGTGGAGGATATCGGCGGCCACGATCCCATCGATGGCCTGGGCACGGAAAACGTCGCGGGCCAGTTCCGGTGGACGCCAAGCGATACCGTGGAGGTTAACGTCCGGCAGAATTTCATGACCATCGACCGTTCCTTCGGCGGCGCCAATGGCTCCGGCCTCGTGGTGCTGAACGAAGGAGGCTTCCCCAATCGCGTGACCGACGCCCTGGTGCCCGGCTACCGCCTTATCGATACCGGCAACACCGACATGGCCAATTACGACAGCAACAACTGGTACGATCAGAGCCAGCCCATCCTGAATTTTGTCAATCCCACCACGGGCAGTCTCGACCAGGCCCAGCGCAACCGCCCGGGAATAGACTTCGGGGATTTCAATGGCTTTCTCAATGCCGCGGCCTCCCTGGACGGATTCAACTTCACGTCCCCGGCAAGCGCTGCCCGATACAATGCCTGTGTCTTCCCGGGGGATATCAACGGGAACGATCTCTGCGCGGCGACCAATGGATTGAACCGGGAAGTATTTGAACAACAGGGCACACAGTTCAGCGCTTCCTGGGATGTCAACGACCGTCTGGAATTGAAATACCTGTTCGGCTTTAACGAACTCACTTACAAGCGCAATACCGACGATGACAATACCGCGAGCCTGTTCCATGACCGTCAGTTCTACGTGAATCACGAAGCCGACTACACCTCCCATGAGATTCAGGCTTTCTACGACATCAGCGATTCGGTATCGATCACCTCGGGCTATTTCATCTATGACGCCACCATCGACCAGCGCGGCGATTTTCACTCCACCCTGGCCGATTCGCGAATGCGCGTCCCCTACGAGGACAACACGGCCCTGAGCGCGCCGGCGGCGGCCGCCATCGGCGCGCCGGGTCTTGCCGGCATCAACGCATCCACCCTGGCCTTCCAGGGCAGGCCAATGGTCAATCTGTTCAGCGCCAGGGAATCCTGCAACGTGGCAAGCCCCGCGGAATCCTGCCAGCGCAATGGTGGCGGCAATAACCTGCAAACCTCCGCCTGGTACGGTGACGACGGCAGCAATCCCGCCCTGAACGTACTCAACGGCCCGTCAACCGCCGGTTCGGACCTGCTCTACGCCACCCAGACCGTGCGGGAAGCCTTCGCGGCCTATACCCAGGGAGTGTGGAACATCAATGAGACTTTTGACCTGACCCTTGGCGTGCGTTACGCCGAAGACCAGGTAACGGCGGAAGAAAACCTGTGGCGCTATTCGGAAACCGGCGCCGCCTCCTTTCTCGCGCTGTACGGCGGCCTGGCCGTGGTCAACCGCATCAATGGCGGTCTCGTGGCGGATGCCGACGGCAACATGATCGTTCCCACGGAAAAAGTGACCAATGGCGGCATTCCCTTTGCCCTGAGCGTATATCGCCCCTTCGTGAGAACCGACCGGAAGACCACCGGGAGAATCAATCTCGACTGGAATGTGAGCGATTCGGCGCTAATCTATTTTTCCGCGACGTCGGGTTACCGCTCCGGAGGGTACAATCTGGTTTTCTTCAGCAATACGCCCACCTACGATCCCGAAGAACTGGTTGCCTACGAGATCGGCTACAAGACCGATTTCCTGGACAATACCCTGCGGATTAACGGCTCGTTCTATCTCTACGACTACGACAATATTCACACGGTCGGCACCGAAGTCACCACCATCGGCGGAACCTCCACTTCGGTGCTGGAAGCTCCCGGCGCCAGGGTCATCGGCGCCGAAGCCGAAGCGCTCTGGCTGGTGAACGACAATCTGACCCTCGGCGGCAATTTCAGTTTCACGCCCAGCGAGTACTCCGGGGACCTGTTGATCAGCGACAGCAGCAACAGCAATGTGCCGGGCTCCCTCTATCCCGAGTTTGAAAGCCTGACCCAGAACATCAATGGCAATCAGCTCCTGCAGGTGCCGGAAGGAAAGGCCACCGCCTGGGGCAGCTATCTGATCCCGCTCTCCGGCGGCTCGCAACTGGAGTTGTTCGGTATCTTCAGTTGGACCGATGACGTGTATTTCTCGCCCTTCCAGTCCGAGGCGGAAAAGGCCGAAGCCTACAGCCGCACCGACCTGCGGGCCACATGGACTTCAGCAGCCGGCAACTGGGTGATGAGCGGATTTGTCAACAACATCTTCGATGACGTAGCCAATCTGCAGATACTGCGCCAGGGGGAAGCGGAATTCTTCCGCCATAACGCGGGCACCACCGTGCCAAGGTTGTACGGCGTGGAATTGACCTATTCGTATTGAGAACCTCATGCGACTGCGCGCAGTCGCGGGAACTCATCGGAAGCGCGCTGCGCGGCAGGGTCAGAGCAGGGCTTCACATCGAGTAGCCTTTTTCGTCGTGCTCGGTGATATCCAGGCCCATTTGCTCTTCGTCGGCGTTCACCCGCAGGCCCATGGTGGACGCCACCCCTTTCACGATCACCCAGGTCAGCACGCCGGTGTAGAGGCCGACGGCGACGACGCCGGTGACTTGCACCACAAACTGCGAGCCCATGGTCACGCCATCGGGCATGCCGGTTCCGCTAAACACGCCGAGGCCGCCGGACACCAGCACTGCGGCGAGCAGGGTCCCGGTGATGCCGCCGACGCCATGGACGGGAAAAACATCGAGGGAATCATCGATCTTGAGCCGCTGCTTCATGTAGATCGTCGCAAAGTAGCAGATCACCCCGCCGATGAGCCCGAGCAGCAGGCCGCCCATGGGGCCCACGGAACCCGCCGCGGGCGTAATCGTCGCCAGTCCGGCCACCATGCCGGTGATGGCGCCGAGGCCGCTGGCCTTGCCGAACTTGATCCGGTCCAGCGCCATCCAGGTCAGCGCACCCGCCGCCGCCGAAGTATGGGTGACAAACAGCGCCATGCCCGCCGCGCCGTCCGCCGCAAGGGCGCTGCCGGCATTGAAGCCGAACCAGCCCACCCAGAGCATGGCGGCGCCGGTAAAACTCATGGTGAGATTGTGGGGCACCACGGATGCGGTGAGAAAGCCCTGACGCTTGCCGAGTTCCAGGGCGAGGATGGCCGCCGCAACCCCCGCGGTAAGATGCACCACGGTGCCGCCGGCGAAATCGATCAGCCCCATCCGGCCCAGCCAGCCGCCGCCCCAGACCCAGTTCGCCACGGGGAAATATACCAGCAGCGCCCAGAGCAGGGAAAAGACCAGCATGGAGCCGAAGCGGATTCGCTCCACAAAGGCGCCCACAATCAGCGCCGGGGTGATGATGGCGAAAGTCATCTGGAAGGCGGCGAAAACGGTTTCGGGAATGTCTCCCGCCAGTGAATCGACCCCGATGCCCTGGAAAAAAGCCTTGCCGAGCCCGCCCCACCAGGCGGATTCCGAAGGGCCGAAGGCGATGCTGTAGCCCACCAGCAGCCAGAGGATGGAAATCACCACGGCGATGGAGAAGCACTGCATCAGCACCGACAGCACGTTCCGGGTTCGCACCAGGCCGGCATAGAACAGCGACAGCCCCGGCAGGGTCATGAACAGCACCAGGGCGGTGGAGGTAAGAATCCAGGAAGTATTGGCGGCATTAAGGCCATCCTGGGCCAGGGCGAGGCCGGGCAGCAGGACGCCAGCGGGCGCAAGCAGCCACGGGGACCATCGGGGGGCTGAATTCATCGCATATACCTCTGTCGCATCGCGGCGGAAACCCCAGGTTCCTATAGCGCATCGTCGCCGGTTTCGCCGGTGCGGATGCGGATCGACTGTTCCAGGCTGCTGACGAAAATCTTGCCGTCGCCGATCTTGCCCGTGTTGGCCGCCTTGCAGATCGCTTCCACCACCGGGTCGGCGAGCGCGTCGGGCGCCACGATCTCGAGCTTGACCTTGGGCAGAAAATCGATCACGTATTCGGCGCCGCGATACAGCTCGGTGTGGCCTTTCTGCCGCCCGAAACCCTTGACTTCGGTCAGGGTCATGCCACTGACGCCAAGCTCGGAGACGGCTTCCCGCACATCGTCCGCCTTGTAGGGTTTGATGATTGCAACGATCAATTTCATGGTTCGTCTCCAGTTACCGGGTCAACCGCGCCGACTATGAGCCCGTCCGACTCTATCACGCCGCCAAGCCGGCAGGCAAAGATGGAGATGGCGCCACAGTGGTAACCTTTGTCGGGCGGTTTCGTCTTGCAGAACATATGAACGCGGAATACCAGCGAGCGGTGGAACAATTCGGACCCAGGGTGTACGCCTTTGCCTGCTACAGCTTGCGCAACCGGCAGGACGCCGACGACGTCAGCCAGGAAGTGCTCATCAAGCTCTGGCGGCACTGGCGGTCCATCGACCCGGACAAGATTCTGGCCTGGCTGATGCGGGTGACCCGCAACGCCGTGGTGGATCACGTCCGCCGCCAGCAACTCGCCGATTCCCGGGTGGATCGACACATCGAACCGGAAAGCCAGGCGGGGGCGTCGCACCAGACGGGCCAGCAGGACCAGGGCGAGACCCGGGACAGGGAACGCCTGCGCCAGGCTCTGCTCGAATCGATCCAGGCCCTGGACGAGCCATTCCGTTCGTTGCTGATTCTGCGCGACATCCAGGGAATGAGTTATGCCGACATCGAGGGCTCGCTGGAATTGAGCGAAAGCCAGGTGAAAGTCTATCTTCACCGCGGCCGCGGAAAACTGCGCGACAACGAGGAACTGCGGCGCATGTTCAGCCGGGTCCACGGCATCGGGCAGGACCAGGGGCAGGGCGCGGCAGCCGGTGGCCCAGGCAACGACAACCAGCCGCCGCTACAGGCGGCGCGGTACAGCAGCGGGTAAGACCATGAGCAACAGCAACAAGATCACAAGCAGCATCGTGCAGATGCAGATTGACAATCTGCTTGACCAGGAACTGGAGCCACAGGAACAGCGGAAGCTGCTGGATCAGATCCATTCCTGTCCCGATAGCGGCCGCGAATATCTGCTTGCCCGGGCCATGCATGACGCCATGCTCGACATGCCCCGGCCCGAAGTGCCGCCGGAACTGCTTGCGAATGTGTACCGGCAAACCATTCGGAAGCGGGTCTCCCTTGCGGACCGGCTGCGGGAACTGGCCGACCGGGTTTTCCCGGCGCCCGCCTGGCGGCTGGCGGTTCCGGCCTTTGCGGCGCTGGCGGCAGTGGCGATATGGCTGCAATTCAGCCAGTCATCGCCCCAGGACGCGCCGCCGCTGCCGATTGCTCAAACTCCCCAGGCGATCGATACCGAACAATATTCGCGCGAGGAACTGATCGTGGCCATTGAGGACCTCAACACCACGATCCAGACCTTGAACGAAATCACCGAATCCATGCGTACCCGGCTCGGCGACAGGATGATCAACCTGCCGGTAATCAGCATGCCTGCGCTTTCCATCGACAATGTGGACAGCGGCGACGCCGCATCCGCAATCGATGATCCGATCTAGCGCGGCATTTCATCCCCTCAAGGAGAGCAATCATGAAATCAACAAGACAATTCCTTTCAGCCTGGGTCCTTGCGGCCTGCAGCACGTTTGTCCTTGCCGCCGAGGAGCATCCGGGCTATGTGGATTTTTCCACCCTCTACGGCCTCATCGACGCCGATCCCGTGGTGGAGGTCACCCTGCGCGAACCCCTGTTGAGGTTGATTACCGAAACGATACCCCAGGATGACTCCGAGGCGGTCAACTTCGTGTCGCGGCTGTTGAACATTCGGCTCAACGTCTATGAGGACATTGCCGGCGACATGGGGCAGTTGGCGGACAATATGGAACAAATCTCGTCGGATCTCGATGACGCCGGCTGGGAACGTGTGGTGCGGGTGCGGGAAGAAGACGACCAGGTGGACATCTTCCTGCGCTTCTCCAATGACGAGGAAGTCATCTACGGCATCGCCCTGATGGTGGTCTCCGACGACGGCGAGATGGTGCTGGGAAACATCGTCGGCGATATCAGCATGGATGATATCAGCGCCCTTGGCCGCCGTTTCGACATCGACGAACTCGAGGACTTTCACGAGCGGGGACGGAGATAAATCGATCCATTGAGTGAAGCGCCAACGCGGCGAAGCCTCCTTCCCCCGTCATCCTGCGCGTAGTCGCAGGATCTCATCCAGAGGGCGGCGGCCATCCGACAGGATTCTGCGACTATGCGCAGAATGACGGGGGTGGGGTGCGCAGAATGACGAGGGTGTGGCGCGCAGGATGGCGAGGGTGTGGCGCGCAGAATGACGGGGGTGGGGCGCGCAGGATGATGGAAAAGCCGGGAGCGGAATCTGTTAGCATCACGGCTCTTTCCGCACCACGGACACGCTGTCCCAGTGATCGAGCTACGCGGCGTCAGCAAAAGCTATGACCAGGGCGCGACCTTCGCGGTCGGCGGCGTCAACCTCGAAGTCGCCAGGGGCGAACTGCTCGGCCTGATCGGCGCTTCGGGCTGCGGCAAGACCACCACCCTCAAGATGATCAACCGGCTGGAAGAACCTGATGAGGGGCAGGTTCTTGTCGATGGCCGGGACATCATGGCCGGCGACCCCCAGACCCTGCGACGCAATATCGGCTATGTATTCCAGGGGATCGGACTGTTTCCCCATTACAGCGTGATGGAAAACGTCGCCGCCGTGCCCCGGCTGCTGCGCTGGAGCCAGGCCAAAACCCGGCAGCGTTGCCATGAAGCCCTTGCGCTCGTGGGCCTGCCCGCCGGGGAGTACGGCGACCGCAATCCGGCCCAGCTATCCGGCGGCCAGCAGCAGCGGGTGGGGGTCGCCCGGGCCCTTGCCGCGGCGCCCGACGTCATGCTCATGGACGAGCCTTTCGGTGCCCTGGATCCGGTCACCCGCAGCCAGCTCAGGGACGAGTTCCGCCTGATTCAGCAACAACTCGGCCTCACCGTCATTCTGGTCACCCACGACATGATGGAAGCCCTGCTGCTCGCGGACCGCATCGCGGTCATGAAGCGGGGCAGGATCTTGCAGGTGGGTACGCCCAGACAATTGCTGGAGTCGCCGGAGCACGAATACGTCAGCGAAATGGTGGAAATGCCGCGGCAGGAAGCCATGCGCCTGGATCGCCTGGTTCAGCCCGAAGCCGACCCTCTTCGTCATTGACTTGCCCCCATCCGATGAATGACAATCTGCGCGAACAGTTGCTGCTGCTGCCGGCCTATCTCGAAGGGCATCTGCTGCTGACCCTGATCGCCCTGGGCCTTGGCATTTCCGTGAGCGTTCCCCTGGGCGTGCTCGCCAATCAGCAGCCCCTGCTGAAGCGCCCCCTGCTGGTCTTTGTCAGCGTCCTGCAAACGATTCCCAGCGTGGCGATTCTGGCTCTCACCGTGGCCGCGCTCGGCGGTCGCATCGGCTTGCTGCCTGCATTGATCGCCCTGCTGCTCTACAGCATGCTGCCCATTGTACGCAATACCGTCACCGGGCTTGAGACCGTGGCCGAAGACGTGGTGGAAGCCGCCCGGGGCATCGGCATGTCGCCCGGACAGATTCTCACCCGGGTGCGTCTGCCGCTGGCCTTGCCGGTCATCATCGCAGGCATCCGCACCGCCGCGGTCTGGACCGTGGGCCTGGCGACGCTTTCCACCCTGGTGGGCGCCACCAGTCTTGGCAACTACATCTTCACCGGCCTGCAAACCCGCAATCTGGTCGCCGTCACCGTGGGCAGCATCGCCGCGGCGGTCATGGCGGTCATCCTCGACGCCATCATCGGCGGCATGCAGTGGCTCGCCGAAAACCGCAACAACGAAGCCGCCGCGGGACGCTATCGCAAGGTATTCACCGCGGTTGGCGGCGCCCTGGCGCTGGGGCTCGGCGTCTCGGCCTGGAGCCTGCTGCCGGAGCCGGAAGCCGATTTCACCGTTGGCGGCAAGGGTTTTACCGAACAGCACATCATCGCCGGCCTGCTTGCCGCTGAACTCGAAGCGGAGGGCTTTCGCGTCGAACAGCGCCTCGGCCTTGGCACCCAGGTCATCTTCGAAGCCACCGCCAACGCCACTGTGGATGCCTATCTCGAATACAGCGGCACGGTCTGGGCCAATGTCATGAACCGCGGCGACAATCCCGGTCGCGCCGCCGTGTTCGGGGCAGTCATCGACCATGTGGAATCCAGCTTCGGCATGAAGGTCATCGGTCCGGCGGGATTCCAGAATCTCTACGCACTCGCCATGCGCAGGGAACGTGCGCGGGAACTCGGCGTCAGCAGCATCGAGGATCTGATCCCCATCGCCCGCGAGCTGGTCGCCGGGGGCGATCTGGAATTCTTCGGCCGCCCGGAATGGATTGCGGTGCGCGACGCCTACGGCATCGATTTTTCGCAAAAACTCACTTTCGACACCACCCTCATGTACACCGCCGTCGATGAAGGCCAGGTGGACCTGATCACCGCCTACACCAGCGACGGCAGAATCGCCCACTTCGACCTGCTCGTGCTCGATGACCCCCGCAACGCCATGCTGCCCTACGACGGCTTCCTGCTCGCCTCCGGCGAGGCGGCCCGGAACCCGGTATTCACCGCCGCGCTGTCCGCCGTCGCCGGCCGCATCTCCGACGAAATCATGCGCGAAGCCAACCGCATCGTGGACGTGGAAGGACGCCCCCTCTCCGACGCCGTCGAATACCTCCGCCGCGCCATTCGCGAAATGGACTGACAGAAGTTCCCATTAGAAATAGTTGGGGGGCCGATAAGAATTCGGTAATTGCAAGTGTTGGAGTTCGCGCTTATGCTGTGTTCCATGGCAATCGGGACAGCACACCGGATTGCGGGAGGATTCGATCATGGCAAGAAACTGGACATTCAAGAAAGAGGGCGGAGAGAAATTCGTTTCGGAATGGGGCGCCGACAACTATATCGTCAAGCCGGGAAATGGCGGCATCGACTGGGTCCGGGAGTTCAATGTGTGGCAGGACACCATCGACCTGACGGACTTCGGCACGGACATCACCTGGGAGGAACTCAAGGAAAACATCAAGACCTACAATGATTTCAGGAATGCGTCGGGCTTGACGATCGAAATCGACCTCCGGGAGTGGGATGGCGGAATCCTCCGTCTGCAGTCGACCCAGATCTTCGACTCGACAACCCTTGAAACCATCAAGCATGTATTCCTGCTGGGCCCCGGCACCCGCGGCGATGACGAGCTGACCGGCACCTCCGGCCAGGACTACCTGCGGGGATATCAGGGTGATGACGTGTTGCGGGGCGAGGGCGATCGCGACAACATGCATGGCGGCGACGGCAAGGACGAAATGCACGGCGGCGCCGGCAATGACAGGATGTACGGCGGCGAAGGCAATGACGAGCTGAACGGCGACGCCGGCGACGACCATCTGGAAGGCAACGCCGGCACGGACATCCTGCGGGGCGGCGCCGGCAACGATTTCCTGGACGGCGGCGCCGACGCCGACATTGTCGGCGGCATCGAGGGCAACAACACCCTGATCGGCGGCGCGGGCAACGACTGGCTCTACGATGGCAGCGGGGATGACCGCTTTGTATTCGCTCCCGGCAGCGGCAAGGACACGATCTTCAACTTCGCCAAGGAAGGCGGCAACGACAAGATCGACGTTTCCGGCTATAGCGGCATATCGGGATTTTCGGACCTGGAGATCCGCGAGACCACCTCCCTGGGAAGCCTGGGCGGCAGGCCCGTGACCATCATCAAACTCGGCGACGACAACATGATCACCCTGTACGACGTCAAGATGGATCAAATAGACGCCGACGACTTCACCTTCACCGGAGACACGGACGCGTATTATGGGTGAGACCCGGTCGGCGCAGCCGAAAAAGAGCGAAGCTCTTTTAGGGTCGAACGGCTTGCCACGGATAGCAAGACCGGGGTTTGGCGAAACCAAAGAAGTCCCGCCAGGGATGGCAGGCACGACCTGACAAGGGCTGTCACCCGGTCGGCGCAGCCGAAAAAGAGCGAAGCTTTTTAGGGGCGAGGGCAAGCGTTTACGAAGCGCGGCTTCGTGCGCAGTCCCGAGCGGCTCGACAGGAAGTCGAGACCGGGGTTCAGCGAAACCACAAATGTCGCGCCATGGATGGCATGAACAACCTCCCAGGTTCTCCAAAGAGATTCTGCGACTGCGCTCCGCTTCGCGCAGAATGACAAGAAAGTTGAAACGCCAAAATGAAAATATCCGGACGCCTGCGGCGCAGGCTCCTGGAGCCGTCGCGTTGCCGCGCGGTTTCACGAATGAGATAATCCTGGCCCCCGGGGGCGAATTGAGTCTAGCCGATCAAACTTCAGCGGGCGCGGGTCTTGACCAGGGTTTCGATACAGCAAAATCCCGAACCAGCCGCCTACGTCCCGGAAGGCATGCCAGCCCTTGACCTTGGCGGGCGCCCGGTTTCCTTTTTCGAGTTCTGGCCCAGTTGGCTGATGTATCTTCCCGTGGCCATCCAATGCCTGCTCCTCGGCCTGCGCCACCGCAGCATGAGCCTGCCGCTCATCGCCAACCCCGCCGTTCCCCTGTCCGGCATGGCGGGTGTCCCCAAATCCGCCATCCTCCAACTCGCCGGCCAATCCGCCAACCAGTCCATCCTCCCCTGGATCACAATCACCACCCCAACCACCCCACACCTTCAATCACAGGAGGAGACCTCATCCAATCCAGCACAGCCTCCGAGCAACCCTTCTCCCACGAAGGAAAAAATTCCACCGGAACCGCTTGGAGAATGTGAGGAAACACGGAAAAGAACAGACACATCGAAACCACTTGGGGAGAGCCGCCAAACTGCGCTTGGCGGCTGGGTGCAGGCAAGCGTTTATGAAGCACAGCTTCATGCGCAGCCGGAACGACGCCAAGCTGCGCTTGGCGGCCGGATGGGACCTGGCGCCAGCCGGGAGGGATCCGCGCCCCCTCGCGGTCCCGGCCCGGAACATTCCGCCAACCAACCAGAATCCCCCAACCCCGCTCCCAGCCCCGAGCATGTCACCAGCCAGACAGAAATCACCCAATCCGCATTTCTCGAACAAACACTGGCCGCCATGAAAAAGTCCGGCCTCGATTTCCCCATCGTCGGCAAGCCCGACATAGGCTGCCGGGGCGCCGGTGTCAAACTCCTGCCGGACAGCCGCTCCCTCGATTCCTACCTGAAGCAATTTCCTCCGGGCGCCGCCGTTCTCCTGCAAAAACTGTCCGATTTTGAACCCGAAGCCGGCGTCTTCTACGTCCGCGACCCAAAAACCGAAACAGGCGGAATCACCTCGCTGACCCTGAAATACACCCCCTACGTGGTGGGCGACGGCGTGCGCACTCTCGCCGAACTCGTGGCCGCGGACCCCAGGGCCCGCGGCCTGACGCGCCTGTACGAGGAACGCAATGCCCGCCACTGGGGAGAAGTCCTTCCCGAAGGCAGGCCGCATCGCCTGGTGTTTTCCGCCAGCCACTGCCGCGGCGCGGTTTTCCGTGATGGCGGCCATCTCATCACCCGGCAACTGACCGGGGCCCTGGACCGGATTTTCGATGACATCCCCGGTTTCTACTACGGCCGTCTCGACCTCAAGTTCCGAGATGTGGACAGCTTGCGGGCGGGGCGCGATCTGCAGATTGTCGAGATCAACGGCGCCAGCTCGGAATCGATCCATATCTGGGACCGGAAAACCGGATTTTTCGATGCCGTGAAAACCCTGTTGCAGCAGTATCGCACGCTCTTTACACTTGGCCTTGAGAACAAGAGGCGCGGCTGCAAGCCGCCCGGTTTGTGGCCGCTGTACCGGGCCTGGCGCCATGAGTTGCAACTGGTGAAGCGGTATCCAGTCAATGACTAACCCCTGTCGGCTGAACTTCAAGCCCCGAGCCCTGGCGGCGCTTACCGAAAAACTGCTCGGTCTCGGTGAACTCGGCGATATCTACGACGCCCGGCCTAGGGGCCTCGATCCGAAAAAATTCCTCCAGTACACCCTGGATTCACTCGGCGTCAGCCTCGGCGTGGGCAATGAGCAGCATCTCGGGCAGATTCCCCGGGAGGGCTCCCTGCTGATTGTCGCCAACCATCCACTCGGCGGCCTGGAAGGCATTGCCCTGGCCAGAATCCTGCTGCGTATCCGCCCGGACCTGCAAGTACTCACCAATGAACTGCTGCGCCGCATTCCCGAACTTGCGCCGCTTTTCATCGGTGTCGATGTTTTGTCCGCGGACGCCGCCGGCGGCAATGTCAAGGGCGTCAAGCAGGTACACAAACATCTTGCCTGCGGCGGCGCGGTGTTGATCTTTCCCGCGGGCATGGTGTCGGCCATTGAACTGCGCGAGCGACGCATCGCGGACCGCAAGTGGAACCGCCTCGCCGGGCAACTGATCAAGCGCCATAAGTGTGCCTGTGTGCCGGTGCATGTGGATGGTCACAACAGTCCGTATTTTTATCTTGCCGGCCTGCTCCATCCGCGCCTGCGCACCCTGCTGCTGCCGCGGCAGCTCGCCAACAAAAAGGGATTCCGGCTCGAATTGACCTTTGGCAAGCCCGTGCTCGCCCAGGAACTGCGCCTGCTGAAAAAACCCAGGGCCATCACTGAATACCTGCGGGTCAGCAGCGAGGCGCTAGCGAGCCGGCGCGAGGCTTCCCCGGAGCGGTTCACCAGCGATGTGGAGGAGATCTGCGACGCCGCCAGCAGCGCCGAAGTCGCCGGCGCAATGGCAAGCCTTGCCGAATTCCGGCTCATTGAACACGAGGAATTCGATGTCTATTGTGCGCCCTGGGAGCGCCTCGGCATCATCATGGAGCTGATCGCCGTGGCCCGGGAAGTCGCTTTCCGCGCCGTAGGCGAAGGGACCGGAATGACCCGGGATTCAGACCAGTTCGACCCGCACTACCTGCACCTGTTTCTCTGGGACAAGAACAGGGCCCGCATCGCCGGCGCCTACCGGGTGGGGCTTGTGGATGAAATCGTCCGCGAGCACGGCGTCAGGGGGCTGTACAGCCGCTCGCTGTACAAGTACGACAAGGCCTTCATCAGGCAACTCGGCGCCGCCATTGAAATGGGGCGCTCCTTCATCCATCCCGAATACCAGCGGCGCCCCGATTCCCTCACCCTGCTATGGCGCGGCATCGGCCGGGTGCTTGTGGACCGGCCCCGGTACCACACCCTGTTCGGTTCGGTGAGCATTTCCCGGGAATACAGCGATCTCGCCCGGGCGCTGATCGCCGATACCCTGCTGACCAATTTCCAGGCCAGCGAATTCGTGCCCCTGGTAAAACCGATCACGCCGCACCGCGTCGGCCACCGGCCCTGGTCCGAGGACATGCTGAGGGAACTCGTCAACATCAAGATGCTCGGCCGCCTGATCGGGCGCTGCGACCCGGGCAAGGCGGTGCCGGTGCTGCTGCGGCATTATCTTTCGCTCAATGGCCGCATGGTCTGCTTCAATATCCATTCGGATTTCAACAATTCCCTGGAAGGCCTGATCATCGTCGATGTGCGCCGCACGGCTCCCAAGACACTGACCCGCTTCATGGGCGCCGATGGTTACCGGCAGTTCTACGCAAGACACAAGCTCACGGAGCTTGCTTCGGCGGGATGAACAAACTGCTCGCCCTGCTGCAGATTCTCGGTGCCCTGGCACTGGCCGCCATTGCCGCGGTCACCATTGGCAATATGGTCATGATGGCGGGCATGCCCGACACCATTTCCGTGGTGAATCTGCTGATCGGCGTGGTGGTAATAGTTCCCTGCCTGCTCGCCATCGCCCGGATTCTGCTGCGCCGCGGCCTTGCGGGGCTGCGCAAGCACAGGAACTGAGCCTGGAAAGCGCTGAATAAGTCGCTATCTGTCATCCTGCGCGCAGTCGCAGGATCCCATCCAGAGAGCGGCGGTCATCCGACAAGATCCTGCGACTACGCTTCGCTCCGCGCAGGATGACAGGGGTTGGGAATTTCGCTCCGCGCAGGATGACAGGGGTTGGGAATTTCGCTGCGCGCAGGATGACAGGGGTTGGGAATTTCGCTGCGCGCAGGATGACAGGGATTGGGAATTTCGCTGCGCGCAGGATGACAGGGATTGGGAGCTTCGCTGCGCGCAGGATGACAGGGGTGGAGATTTCGCCACGCCCGGAATGACAAATTGAGGCCAACGGCGCAGACCTTCAAGAGTTATAATCCCCCACTTTTTTCAGGTCGGGGGCCTGTGCCGTGAACGTTTTTGAAGACGCCAGCCGTTTCCTGCCGGTCCACGGCAGATGCGTCGCCACCATAGGCAAGTTTGACGGCGTCCATCTTGGCCACCAGTTGATCCTTGAGCAACTGAGGGAGCAGGCCAATGCCTTGAAGCTGCCGCCGCTTGCGGTGGTCATCGAACCCCATCCCGAAGAATTTTTCGCCGGCGCCGGGGGCGAGCGTCCGGCCCGGCTCAGCGAACTCGACGAGAAACTGCGCCTGCTGGAAAGCCATGGCGTGGATCACTGTCATGTGCTGCGCTTTGACCAGGCCATGAGCCAGATGCCCGCCAGGGGCTATGTCCGGGAAATTCTGGTGCGGGGGCTTGGCGTTGCCGCCCTGATCATCGGCGGGGATTTCCGCTTTGGCCGCGGCCGGGAAGGCGATTTTTCCCTGCTCGAACAGATGGGCGGGGAGTTCGATTTCACCCTGCACCGGGCCCGTGACCGCAGCGTGGACGGCTGCCGCGTAAGCAGTACCCGGGTGCGGAAAGCCTTGGCGGCGGGCGATTTCAAGCTCGCCGAGCGCCTGCTCGGACGGCCTTATGGCATCCGCGGCGAGGTGGTGCGCGGCGAGAGCTTGGGAGCCAGGCTGGGCTACCCCACCTGCAATCTCGAACTCGGCCCAAACCGCTTGCCTCTCCGGGGGATATTCGCCGCGCAAGCGATAGTCCATGGCGAGAGCCATCCGGCCGCGGCCAGCATTGGCGTTCGCCCCACGGTGAGCGACGCCGGCAAGCTCCTGCTGGAAGCGCATTTGCTCGATTTCCATGGCAAGCTGTATGGCGAAACCATCGAGGTGCGTTTTCGCCACAAACTGCGCGACGAGGAAAAATTCGACTCCCTGGAAGCCCTGCGCGAACGCATGGCCGACGATGTGGCGCGCACCCGGCAACTGCTGCCGCCTGCTGAAAACCACTGACCCTGCCGACATCTATGCCATGAGCCAGTACAAGGACACTCTCAATCTGCCCCATACCGATTTCCCCATGCGGGGCGACCTCGCGAACCGCGAGCCCGCCCGGCTGGAAAAGTGGCGGGAGCTGGATCTATACCAGGCGATCCGCCGCAAGAATGCCGACCGCCCGCGCTTCGTCCTCCACGACGGCCCGCCCTATGCCAATGGCGACCTGCACCTTGGCCACGCCATCAACAAGACCCTCAAGGACATCGTGGTCAAATCCCGGCAGATGACCGGTTTCGACGCGCCCTACGTGCCGGGCTGGGACTGCCACGGCCTGCCCATCGAGCATAACGTGGAGAGGAAGAAGGGCAAGGCGGGACAGAAGATCAGCCATGCCGAATTCCGCCGCGCCTGCCGCGACTACGCCGCGGGGCAGATCGAAAGGCAAAAGGCCGGGTTCATCCGCCTCGGGGTATTGGGGGACTGGGACAATCCCTATCTCACCATGGATTTCCGGACCGAGGCCGATATCGTCCGCGCCCTGGGCCGTATCGTCGCCAACGGCCATCTGATGCGGGGCTACAAGCCCGTGTACTGGAGCGTGGTGGGCGCCTCGGCGCTGGCCGAGGCCGAAGTCGAGTTCAGGGACAAGACCTCGTATTCCATCGATGTGCGCTTTGCCGCGACGGGCCGGGAAGCCCTGCTCGCCTGCTTTGACGGCGCCGCCGCCGCGGCAAGCCCGGACTTGCCCGTATCCGTGGTCATCTGGACCACAACCCCCTGGACCTTGCCGGCCAACCAGGCGGTCTGCCTCCACGCCGACCTCGATTACGCCCTGGTCCGCTGCGAGCCTGGGAATGGGCCGGAGTTGCTGGTGATCGCCGCCGGGATGGCGGCGCAAGTCATGGAGCGCTACGGCTGCGAAGACTACCAGGTGCTGGCAAGCTGCAAGGGCGCCCGGCTCGAATCGCAGCTGCTCGAACATCCCTTCTACGACCGCAGCCTGCCTGTCGTGCTTGGCGATCACGTCACCACCGAATCCGGCACCGGCGCCGTGCATACCGCGCCGGACCACGGCATCGACGACTTCAATACCGGCCGGAAATACGGCCTCGGCACGCTGAATCTCATGGACGACCACGGCGTCTTTCTCGAAGCCGCCGGCCGCTTCGCCGGCGAGCATGTCTACAAGGTGGACGCGGCAATCGTGGCGGTGCTGAAGGAAAACGGCAAACTCGTCTGCGAAGACCGCATCAACCACAGCTACGCCCATTGCTGGCGCACGAAAACCCCGCTGATCTACCGCGCCACGCCGCAATGGTTCATCAGCATGGAAGAAGGCGGCCTGCTGGATGCTGCCCTTGAAGCCGTGGCGGGAATCGAATGGATCCCCGACTGGGGCCGGGCGCGGATGGAACTGATGCTGCGCGGCAGTCCCGACTGGTGCATTTCGCGCCAGCGCACCTGGGGCGTTCCCATCACCCTGTTCACGCACCGGGACAGCGGCGAATTGCACCCCCGCAGCGAAGAACTCTTCGAGCAGGCGGCGCAGCGGATCGAGCAGAATGGCATCGACGCCTGGTACGAACTCGACCCGGCGGACCTGCTGGGCGACGAAGCCGGGCAGTACCGCAAGGTCACCGATACCCTGGATGTCTGGTTTGATTCCGGCGTGACGCATTTCTCGGTGCTGCGCCGGCGGCAACAGCTCGCCTGGCCCGCCGATCTCTATCTGGAAGGTTCCGACCAGCACCGGGGCTGGTTCCAGTCCTCGCTCAAGACCGCCATGGCCATGTACGGCGGCGCGCCGTACCGGGAAGTGCTGACCCACGGCTTTTTCGTCGACGCCGAAGGCCGCAAGATGTCCAAATCCCTGGGCAATACCATGGCCCCGGAGAAGATCTTCAGGAAGTACGGCGCCGATATTCTCAGGCTGTGGGTCGCCGCCACCGATTACTGCGGCGAAATGGCGGTTTCCGACGAGATTTTCCGCCAGGTGGCCGACGCCTACCGTCGCATCCGCAACACCGCCCGCTTCATGCTCGCCAATCTCAATGGCTTCGACCCGGAACAGCACCGCGTCGCCCCGGCCGGCCTGCTCGCCTTCGACCACTGGATCGTGCGCCGCACCGACCAGCTCCGGCAGGCCGTCATCGCGCATTACCACGAGTACAATTTCCTCGCCATCTACCAGCAGGTTCACCACTTCTGCGTGATCGAACTCGGCGGCTTCTATCTCGACATCATCAAGGATCGCCAGTACACCACCCAAACCCACAGCCTCGCGCGGCGCTCCACCCAGACCGCCATGCACCACATTCTGGAAATGCTCGCTCCCATGCTGGCCCCCATCCTCAGCTTCACCGCCGACGAAATCTGGGAAAACATCCCCGGCGCCCGCCCGCCTTCGGTACTGCTTGCCGACATGGAAGGCCCCGGCCCGGGATTCGAGGCCGAAGCCCGTTTCAGCGACGCCTTCTGGGGCCGCATCATGGCGGTCAAGTCCGCCCTCAACCGGGAACTCGAGGCCCGGCGCGCCGACAAGACCATCGGCGCCAGCCTCAGCGCCGAAGTGGACCTCTACGCCGAAGCGGAGCTCCTCGCCCAGCTTGCCGAGCTCGGCGAAGAACTCCGCTTCGCCCTCATCGTCTCCCGAGCCACCCCCCACCCCCTGGAAAAGGCGCCAAAAGACGCCGCCGCCACCGACGCCTCCGGTCTGAAAGTCCGCGTCAGCCCCAGCCCCCACAACAAATGCGACCGCTGCTGGCACCACCACCCCGAAGTGGGAACTTCCCCCCGCCACCCCACCCTCTGCCCCCGCTGCATCATCAACATGCAAGGCGAAGGCGAGCAAAGAAATTACGCCTGAATCCGCCGTAAGCGGCTGCTCGCCTTTGGCCCGGAGAGGTGTGCAGTGGGCGTGCGAGACAGGAAGTCGAGCCCGAAGTCTATAGGGATGTATTTACGACGTCCGCCGCACACCTCTCCGGGCCAAAGGCGAGCAGCCGCGAGACGCAAATTCTCCCACTAAACCAGGTAACGCCGCGCTGCCACGCTTCACGCAATCTCGTATAATCCGCCCGCCCGAAAATTTTGAGGAAAATTCATGGCGATTCAGCGAACCTTGTCTATTATTAAGCCCGACGCCGTTGGCAAACATGTGATCGGCGAAATCTACCGCCGCTTCGAACAGGCGGGACTGCGGATTGTGGCGGCGAAAATGCTGCGGCTTGATGCCCGGACAGCGGGCGGTTTTTATGCCGAGCACGAAGGCAAACCCTTTTTTGCCGACTTGATCCACTTCATGACTTCGGGCCCGGTGATGGTGCAAGTGCTTGAAGGCGAAGACGCCATTGCCCTGAACCGCAGCCTGATGGGGCCGACCAATCCGGCGGAAGCGCCGGCCGGGACGATTCGCGCGGATTTTGCCAAGTCCATCGACGCCAACGCCGTGCATGGTTCCGATTCGCCGGCTTCGGCGGAGCGGGAAGTGGCGTACTTTTTCGCGGCCATGGAACTCTGTTCCTAGTGTGCTGTCCCACAAGTTCGCCGTATTTCAGCGCGCCCCCCGCGGTGTGTGGCAAGGCGCGGTTCGCAGGTAATGGCCGGCCCCATTGCCAAGGAGCGCAACGCGGCCACGCGCCGCGGGGGACGCGCCCTTCGGGAGTGGTCCTGAAGCGCCACCGCGGCGTTGCCGCCCTTGGCAATACTCTCGGTATTGCCCGCGGACGGCGCCTTGCATTGACGCTTCAGGACCGCTCTGAAATGCGGCGAACTTGTGGGACAGCACACTATCGGGACAGCACATCAGTCGCGGTGCGAAGCATCGAGGTTCGCCGATGACACAGGCCGTCAGGCCCAATCTGCTCGGGCTCAGCCCGGCGAAGCTGTCCAGCTTGCTCGAAGGCATGGGCGAGAAGCCCTTTCGCGCCCGCCAGATTCTGCGCTGGATCCACCAGCGCGGCGAACTCGATTTCAAGGCCATGACCGACATAAGCCTTGCCTGCCGGGAGCGTCTCGCCCGGGAAACCCGGCTTGAGCCGCCGCCACTGCGCAGCCGTCATGACGCCGGCGACGGCTGCGTGAAATGGGTGCTGGGGACCGCCAGCGGCAGTTCAGTGGAAATGGTCCACATCCCGGAGGGCGGCCGCGGTACGATCTGCATCTCTTCCCAGGCGGGTTGTACCCTGGATTGCAGTTTCTGCGCCACGGGCAAACAGGGCTTTGACAGCAATCTCACCGCCGCCGAGATCATCGGTCAGATCTGGCTTGCCCGGCGTGAACTCGACAGCTTTGCGCCGGGAGCCGAAGCAAGGGTGACCAATGTGGTGTTCATGGGGATGGGCGAGCCCCTGCTCAATTTCGAAAATGTCATGGACGCCGTGGATCTCCTCCTCGACGATCTGGCCTATGGTCTTTCCAAACGACGGGTCACCATCAGCACCGCCGGGGTTGTGCCCGGCATCGAGCGCATGAGAGGGCGCACCGACGCCGCCCTGGCGATTTCCCTGCACGCCCCCAATGACGAACTGCGCAATGAGCTCGTGCCGCTCAATCGCAAGTATCCCATTGCCGCCCTGCTGGAAGCCGCCCGGAACTACATGGCCGGCCTCGGCGAAAAACGCCTGCCGCTGATCGAATACACCCTGATCCGCGGCGTCAACGACCACCGCCGGCACGCCCGGGAACTTGCCGCCCTGCTTCGGGATTTTCCCTGCAAGATCAATCTCATACTATTCAATGAATTCAGCGCTTCGGAGTATCGCCGCCCCAGCGGCAGTTCCTTGGGCAATTTTCGCGAGATTCTGCGACAGGCGGGCCATACGGTGACCGTCCGCACCACCCGGGCCGATGAAATCGCCGCCGCCTGCGGCCAGCTCGTGGGCGCCGTGCGCGACCAGACCCGGCGCAGCGAACGCCACCGTCGGCGCGAGCAGGCCGGCATCATGGAAAACAATCTGATCGCCGGCCTCGGTGGCCAGTCCCGAAAAGCTGCCGCAAGAGAAGGAGAAGCCCGGTGAATGCTCATGCAGTGCCGTCCCATGGAGATTCTGCGACTGCGCGCGGAATGATGGAGGCGAGGCTATCATCCCGCGCTCGGGCATTTCCGTCATCCCGCGCACGGTCCCGGAATCTCATTGGCGGGGCACTGCGTGGCGTCCTGGTCACCGCGGCACTCGCCGCCTGCGCGGCCTCTCCGGTGCAGGGACCGTTATCCACGGATTCGAGGGATGCCGCCGCGGGGGATTATCTCGCCTTGGCCAAAGCCTGGCTAAACGCCGGCGATTTCGGCGCCGCCGAACGCCATCTCGACCATGCCCGAAACCTTGGCGCCGACCCCGCGGAAAGCCATCACATCGCTGCCCTGCTTGCCGTGGCCAGCGCCGAGCCCGAACGAGCTGAAAACCATTACCGACGCGCTATAGCACTGGCGCCGGACCATTCCGCCATCCGCAACAATTACGGAGCGCTGCTGTTTTCCCGGGGCCGCGCCAGGGAAGCCGCCGCTCAATTCCGCGCCGCGGTCGCAGACACCGCCTACGCCGGCCGGGCCTGGGCATTGGAAAATCTCGGCCGTTCCCGCCTGTTGCTTGAGGATTGGCAGGGAGCGGGGGAGGCCTTTGCCGCCGCACTGGAAACTTGTGGCGAACTTCCCGTGGCATCCCTCGAGCTGGCATTGCTGCATCGGCGCAGCGGCGATCTTGCCGCAGCCCGCAAACTGTTTGCCAAACATCTCGCCATGCTGGAAAAGCAGGGCCGGGAACCGGGCCCGAAAGCTCTTTTCGTCGGCGCCGAATTTGCCCTGCAGGCGGGGAATCGCGATCAGGTAGAGGAATTTGGTTCGATTCTCGGTACACTGTACCCCGAGACAGTTGAGTATCGCGCTTACCGGAATTTGATCGATGCAGATTGACGAAGTCGGGCCCACGGACGAAGGGCAGATGGAAGAGACCGCCATGGAAGCCCCGCAACCGGCGAGCGCCGGCGCAATGCTTGCCGAGGCGCGGAAAAAGCTGGGTATGAGCGTATTCGAGATTTCCGACCGGCTGCACCTGACCGAATACTACGTCCGGGCGCTGGAAGCCAATGACTACAGCAATTTGCCGGGTGACGTTTTCGTCAAGGGCTATTTGAAAAACTATGCCCTGCTGGTGGGGCTTGACCCCGCCGAGGTCGGCGGTTGCTATCGTCACACTTCAGCGCAAGAAAAGAGCGCCCTGGGGCCGGCGCGAAAGCAACCGGCGAAGTTCAGCCAGAACTGGTTCCTGCTGCTGATCATCCTGATTCTCATCGCAATCATCGGCGCCAGCGGCTGGTGGGCCTGGCAGGCTTTCGGCGCCTCCCTAGGCTTGGTTCCCGCCGCCATAGGCAAAAATGAAGGAGACCCGGGGTCATGAAGACGGCAAATGAAATCCAGCGCCGCGAGACTCGCCGCATCATGGTGGGAAACGTGCCCGTGGGCGGCGATGCGCCCATCACCGTGCAAAGCATGACCAATACCGAAACCTGCGATGTGGAGGCGACGCTGGCGCAAATCCGGCGCCTGGAAGACGTGGGTGCGGACATCGTGCGGGTATCGGTGCCCACCATGGACGCCGCCGAGGCGTTTCGCGAGATTCGCGCCAGCACCCGCCTGCCCCTGGTCGCGGATATTCATTTCGACTACCGCATCGCCCTGCGGGTGCTGGAGTATGGCGTGGATTGCCTGCGCATCAATCCGGGCAATATCGGCAGGGAGGAGCGGGTGCGCGCCGTGGTCAGCAGCGCCGGGGACAAGGGAATCCCCCTGCGCATCGGCGTCAATGCCGGCTCCCTGAGCAAGGCGTTGCTGCGAAAGTACAGGGAGCCGAGCGCCGAGGCCATGATCGAATCCGCCCTGGCGCAGATCGATATTCTCGACAAGCTCGATTTCCGGGATTTCAAGATCAGCCTCAAGGCTTCCGAAGTCTTCATGACCCTGGCCGCCTACCGTGGCCTTGCGGACCAGATCGACAATCCCTTCCATCTCGGCATTACCGAGGCGGGCGGCCAGCGCGGCGGCACGGTGAAATCCGCCATCGGCATGGGCGCCCTGCTGATGGAAGGCATCGGCGACACCATTCGCGTCTCCCTGGCGGCGGACCCGGTGGAAGAAATCAAGGTGGGTTTCGACATTCTCAAAAGCCTCGGCCTGCGGCACAAGGGCGTCAATCTGGTGGCCTGCCCGAGTTGTTCGCGGCAGAATTTCGATGTGATCGGCATCGTCAACGAGCTCGAGACGCGGCTGGAAGATATCACTACCCCTATCGACGTGGCCGTCATCGGCTGTATCGTCAATGGCCCCGGCGAAGCCCGGGAGGCCGAAGTCGGTCTTACCGGCGCGAGCCCCGCGAACATGGCCTATCTCGACGGTTCCCCGGACCACAAGGTCAGCAACGAGAATCTGCTCGACGAACTTGAGTCCATGGTCCGGCGCCGGGTGGCGGAAAAGCAGGCCGCCGCCAAAGACCTCATCGCCAGCGCCTGAGAGTTCGCCCGCATCATGGCCAGATTGCAGGCGATCCGGGGAATGAATGACATACTTCCCGACCAGACTTCCCTCTGGCAGCATCTCGAGGACAGTTTCCGCGCCACGGTGGACTCCTTCGGCTACCGGGAAATCCGCTTTCCCCTGATTGAACAGACCCGGCTTTTCCGCCGCTCCATCGGCGAGGTAACCGATATCGTCGAGAAGGAGATGTACAGTTTCGAGGACGGCGGCGGCGATCACATCAGCCTGCGCCCCGAAGGAACCGCGGGCTGTGTGCGGGCCGCGGAGCAGCATGGCCTGCTCTATAACCGGCAGCAGCGACTCTGGTACCAGGGCGCCATGTTTCGCCGGGAACGCCCCCAGAAGGGCCGCTATCGCCAGTTCCACCAGTTCGGCGTGGAAGCCTTTGGCATGGCGGGCCCGGATATCGACGCCGAAGTCATCGAATTGTCCGCCGCATACTGGCGCCGGCTCGGGCTCGGCGGCAAGCTGAATCTGGAACTGAACAATATCGGCAGTGCCGACGACCGCAAACGCTATGGCGAGGCGCTCGGCGAGTACCTGCTGTCCCGGGCCGATGAAATCGACGCCGCCGTCCGGAGCAGGATTCACAGCAATCCCTTTCGCGTGCTCGACAGCAAGCATCCCGGCACCCGCAAGGTGGCCGACGAAGCCCCGGCCATGGCGGAGTATCTGAGTCTGGAAAGCGTCGCCCATTACGCGGCGCTCAAGGAACTGCTGCGGGCCGCGGGAATCCGCCATATCGAGAATCCCTCGCTGGTGCGCGGTCTGGATTACTACAATTACTGCGTGTTCGAATGGACCACCGATGCTCTCGGCGCCCAGGGCGCCGTGTGCGGCGGCGGCCGCTACGACGGGCTTGTGGCCCAGCTCGGTGGCCGGCCCACGCCGGCGGCGGGATTCGCCATCGGCATCGAAAGGCTGGCGCTGTTGCTGGAAACCTTGGGCCGGATTCCCCCTGAGGCGCAATTTCGCGCGGACGTCTGCATTGTCGTTCTCGGCCCGGCAACCACAGCCGCCCAGGACCTCGCCCGCCGCCTGCGGGAAGCCTTCCCCGCAAGACGCATCATCTGCCAGTGCGGCGGCGGCAAATACGCCCAGCAGGTCAAGCGCGCCTACGAACTCCGGGCCGATGTGCTTGTGGTCATGGAAGCCGGGGAGGGCGGCCCACCGGCGGAAGTGAAATTGCGCTCGCTGGATGAACGTTTCGAGCCGCGCATGGTCACAAGGGATCAATGCCTCGCCGCGGTGGGCGAATTGCTGTCGCTTTCACCGCCGGCAAGACAGGATTTATAATGTGCTGTTTGATTCGGCATTCAGGAGCGGAACGTGGCAATCAGCGCCGCTGAAGAAGAGAACCTGGAAGCGCTGCGGCGCTGGTGGGACGAATACGGCAAAACCCTGCTGCTTGTCGCCGTCCTTGCCGCGGCTGGCTATGGCGGCTGGAGTTTCTGGCAGCAGTCCGGCAGCGCCGACCGCGCCGCGGCGTCGGACCTGTACGAGGAAATTCTGCTTGCCGCCCAGCCCGAGGATCCGGTCGAAGAGCCCGACTCCGGGCGGATCATCGAACTTGCCGGGCAATTGCGCGCCGATCACGCCAGTTCCATGTATGCGCGTTACGGAGCGTTGTACGGCGCCCAGCAGTCGGTTCGCCAGGGTGATCTCGCCGCCGCCGAGGAAATGCTGCAATGGGTGGTGGACAATCCCGGCACAAGCTTTCTCCAGCCCGCCGACGAAGGCCTTGTACTCGCCGCCAGCCTGCGGCTTGGCCGGGTCATTCTTGCCCGGGGCGAGCCTGAGCGCGCGCTGGAGCTTGTCAACAGCGTTGACCCGCGTAGTTTCGAGCCGGGCTTTCATGAGTTGCGGGGCGATGTTTATTTTGCCCTGGATCGCCCCGAGGACGCCCGGGACTCCTGGCTCGCGGCCCGGGACGCCGGCTCCATCAGCGATGGCCTGCGCATGAAGCTGGAAAATCTCGGCGGCCGGGAATGAGGGCGCTGTCATGAAATGCACCTGGAAGCCAGTCACGAAAGCCGGACTGGCGCCGCTTGCGCTGCTATTTCTTTCCGGCTGTTCCATCGTCAATCTGAATCCCGCCACCTGGTTTGCCGACGAGGAAGTCAATCCGCCGGCGGAATTGCAGAGTATCGAAACCGAAGTCGCCCTGCGCCGGGTTTGGAGCGCGGGCATCGGCAACGGCCAGGGCAGCGACTATTTTGAACTGGCCCCGGCCATCGACGGCGAGCGCATTTTCGCCGCCAGCGAAGACGGCAACGTCTATGGGCTGGAACTCGAATCCGGCGATGTGATCTGGCGCACCCGGCTCGACGATGAAGCCATCACCGGCGGCGTCGGCGCCGGCAACGGCCTCGTGCTCGTGGGCACCGCCAATGCCGAGGTCATCAGTTTCAACCAGTTCACCGGCGAGGAACTCTGGCGCGGCGCGGTCACCAGCGAGGTATTGTCGCCGCCCCAGACCAATGGCGATGTGGTGGTCGCCCAGACCGTGGACGGCAAGCTCATCGCCCTGGACGCCGCCGACGGCTCGCGCCGCTGGATCTACGAAACCACCCTGCCGGCCCTGACCCTGCGGGGCACCAATCGACCCGTGATTACCCCCCAGGGATATGTCATCGCCGGTTTCAGCAACGGCACCCTGGTTTCCGTGGCCGCCGAAGACGGCATCTGGCGCTGGGAAGAGCGCATCGCAATCCCTGAAGGCCGCTATGACATCGAGCGCGTCATCGATGCCGACGGCGACCTGCAACTCGACGGCAACCGCGTGCTCGCCTCAAGCTACCAGGGCAATGTGATGGCTTTCGACACCGCCACCGGCCGCATCGTCTGGGGCATGGAGGCTTCCAGCTACCATGGCCTCGACCAGGGTTTCGGCAATATCTACTACAGTTCGGACGACAGTCATGTGGTCGCCGTGCGCGACAACAGCAACGAGATCGTCTGGACCAATGAGGACCTTTCCCACCGCGCCCTGACCGGCCCGCGAACCATCGGCAATTATCTCGCCGTGGCCGATTTCGAAGGCTATGTACACGTCATTTCCCAAATCGACGGCCGCATCGTAGGCCGCAGCCGAATCGACAGCGACGGCGTCCGCGCCAATCTCCTCGCCGCCAACGGCCGCCTCATCGTCTACGGCAACAGCGGAACCCTCATGGCCCTGGCCATCGACTGACCCCCACCCACTCACCCCCCCCCCCCCCCATCATTTGCCATGTAAGGAGCTAAACTTTCCACATAGGGAGCGCGGCGGTAACTGAAAGGGGCCCGGCGCAAGCCGGGAAAGGATTCAGTTACCGACGGAAAGCGACCGGTGTCAGTTGGTACTATTGCCAAATGAAACCCGTAATCGCCATTGCCGGTCGCCCCAACGTCGGCAAATCCACCCTTTTCAATCGACTCACCGCAAGCCGGGACGCCCTGATGATCAATTTTCCCGGATTGACCCGGGACCGGCAGTACGGCGCGGGCGAACTCGACGGCAGGCAGTTTCTCGCAGTGGACATGGGCGGCATCAGCAGTCATGCCGAAGGCATTGATCGGGAAGTCGTCGCCCAGGCCCTGTTGGCCATCGAGGAAGCCGACCTGGTGCTGTTCGTCCTCGACGCCAGGGACGGGTTGACCCCGGAAGACCGCCGCATTCACCAGCGGTTGCGGGAAAGGGGCAAGCGCTGCCTTGTGGTGGCGAACAAGACCGACGGCCTAGACCCGGACCAGGCCCGGGCGGAATTCCATGAACTCGGCGCCGCAGCCGTTTTCGCCATTGCCGCCAGCCAGGGAACCGGCGTCAAGGCCCTTATCCGCGAAGCATTCGCCGCCATCGACGTCGCCCAATCCCCGAACGCGCCAGCCCGGGACACCCACCCGCCATCCGCACAGGACATCCCCCCGACCGGGGCGGAAGCCACCCGCATCAGTTTCATCGGGCGCCCCAATGTGGGCAAATCCACCCTGGTCAACCGCATGCTGGGCGAAGACAGGGTGCTGGTTTTCGACGAGCCCGGCACCACCCGGGACAGCATCGAAATCCCTTTCCGGCGCCAGGGTCGGGCCTACACCCTCATCGACACCGCCGGCATACGCCGCCGGGGCAAGACCCGGGGCGTGGTGGAGAAATTTTCGGTCATCAAGTCGCTGCAGGCCATCGCCGAATCCGATGTGGTGGTTTTTCTCATCGACGCCAGCGAAGGCGTGGTGGATCAGGATCTGCATCTGCTCGGCCACATCGTGGAAACCGGCAAGGCCCTGGTATTGGCGTGCAACAAGTGGGACGGGCTCGAAGAACATCGCAGACAATGGTTCAAGCGCGAAATCGACCGCCGCCTGGGGTTTGTGGATTTTGCGCAGCGCCATTTCATTTCCGCGCTGCACGGCAGCGGCGTCGGCAATCTGTACCAATCCGTGGACGCCGCCTGGCAGTCCTCGCGCAAGAGCGTTTCCACGGCGGCGCTGACCAGAATGCTCGAGCAAATCGTCGCCGCAAGCCCGCCGCCGTTATCCCAGGGCCGCCGCATCAAATTGCGCTATGCCCACCTGGGAGGGCACAATCCCCTGCGCGTCGTGATCCACGGCAAGCAACTCGACAAACTGCCGGGGCATTACCGGCGCTACCTGCAAAACAGTTTTCGCGACGCCCTGGAGCTTGTCGGGCTCGCGGTCCGGATCGAATTGCGTAACGATGACAATCCCTATGCCAGGGACGAACAACGATTGGACCCGCGTCGGATCGCCCGCAGGCGCCGCCTGCAAAAGCGCCAGAATCGGAGTTGAAGGCGCCGGGGCGGAGCATTCCAGGAGGGATTTTTTTCAGAGAAAACGCAGCGAGAATCGCTACATGAACAAGGGAACAGCCAGCGCTTCCGTTTCCCTCCAGGATATCGAAGCCGCCGCCGAACGCCTGCGGGGCGTCGCCCTGCTAACGCCCCTGCTGGGCAATGCCGTCCTCGACCGGGAACTCGGCGCCCGGGTGCTGGTCAAGGCGGAGTGCCTGCAACATGTCGGCGCCTTCAAGTTCCGCGGCGCCTGCAACTTCCTCAGCCAGCTATCGCCGGAAGAGCGCGCCAGGGGGGTGGTCGCCTTTTCTTCCGGCAATCACGCCCAGGGCGTCGCCTATGCGGGCCACCTGCTTGGCGTCTCCGCCACCATCGTCATGCCCAGGGACGCCCCGCGGGCGAAACGGGAAGGCACCCGCAGGTGGGGCGCCGCCATCCGCCCCTACGACCGCGCCAGCGAATCCAGGGAAGACATCGCCGAACAAATCGCCGGGGAAACCGGCGCCATCCTCGTGCGGCCTTTCGACGACCCGAAAATCATCGCCGGCCAGGGCACGGCAGGATTGGAAATCGTCAGACAACTTGAGCAACTCGAGCTGACGGCGGACATCCTGCTCGCTCCCTGTGGCGGCGGCGGCCTGCTTGCCGGCGTCTCGACGGCAGTGCGCGAACTCAGTCCCGCCACAGCGATCTACGGCGTCGAGCCCGAACACTACGACGACCACCGCCAATCGCTGCGGACGGGGCGTCGCCTCAAGCTCAGAACCCGAATCTCCACCCACTGTGACGCGCTCACCGCGCCGACCCCCGGCGAAGTCACCTGGCCCATCAACCAGGCCAATGTCGGCGGATTTCTGGCTGTCAGCGAAGTCGAAGTCCGCAGCGCCATCCGTTATGCCTTCCATCACCTGAAGCTCGTACTCGAACCCGGCGGCGCCGTGGCTCTGGCCGCCATCCTCCACAACAAACTCCCGGTGCGGGGCAAAACCGTCGTAATCATCGCCTCCGGCGGAAACATCGACAGCGATTTACTCACAAGCTGCCTGGAAGAGACATCCGATTGAATTTCCGTCATCGCCGTTGAAAGTCTCTCAACTCACTGCGACATTGCCTGTCGCAGGCTGTTCCTCCAGGCAAGCAATGGCTTTGTGGACATCCTCGGCACTGGACCCAATCCGCCAAATTATGCAAGATAGATTCCATTCCGCTTCGGATGCTGAATGTGCGATTGTCTGGTCGAAGAGTTTCACTGCTGATTGCGCCAGTGCTGACGCTGGCGCAAGCGCCGCTTGCCGCCCAGGACGCCGGTATCGAGGAGGCCCTGCGCGATCTGGAACTGTATGAAGGGGACCTGAATCGCCTGGAAGCCCAGGGGATTTATCACGGCCCGCAACTCGTGGAGCCCCTGTCGCGCATGGCTGACCGCTACATGGAGCTCGATCGCTTTCTCGATGCCCATGCCACCCTCGACCGCGCCCAGCAGATCGTGCGCATCGAGGAGGGACTGTACACCAAGACCCAGCTTCCCTTCCTCCACCGCAAGATCGAAAACCACATCAATTCCGGCAACTGGCGCGAAGCCCGCAAGCTGCAGGACCACATCATCTGGTTCTACCTCAACAAGTATTCCTGGCCCGACCAGAACATGATGCGCGGCATGCTGGAACTGTCGCAAATGCATATGCGCGGCATTACCGAGGACGAGGAAGAGAACCAGGGTTACCACTACCTGCGGGCGGCGTGGAGCAGCCGGATCGCCCTGGCGGTTGCCGACAATATCTGGCCGCGGCTGGAACAGCGCAAGGCGGGCCTGATCTACGAGCAGTTGCGGATCATGTATCTCCAGGCCAGCGCCATCAACAAGGGCGGCAGTACCGGCCAGACCCTGCGAACCCGGGGCGGGCGGGAAATTTCTTCCAACGGATACGCCATGGAACGGGTTCTGCCGCCGGAGCGGGCGCTGAACCAGTTGCGGGTCAGCGGCATGCGCTACATCGAGCAGATGCGGCAGATTTACGCCGGCGAGGATGAGGAGGAGCTTTCCGAAGCCCTGGCCATGGTCAAGCTGTACCAGGCCGACTGGCGATTGCTCTTCGACCGTAAGCAGCAGGCTCTCGAAGCCTATCGTCAGGCGCACCGGATGCTGCTAGCGGCGGGTGTGCCGCGCGAACAGGTGGACGAGCTTTTCGCCTCGCCTTCATTGATCCCCGAGGCGCGCTTTCACGACAGCGTGGCCAAGGCTCTGGCCGCCAGGGAACGCGAGCCGACCGACGCGCCGGAAGCTTTCGAGGATGGCGTTCCGGTAAAGATTTTTTACGATCAGGACTCTTTGCAACCGCTGGAGTCGCCTTCGCTTTCCGCCCGCGCCCTGGGTCTGCATGAGGCAAACGACTGGCAGGTGGTGGCGCTGTTTTCCTTCGACCTGCCCGCGGCGGAAGCCATCGAGACCCGGCCGGGATGGCGTCGCCAGAACGCCCTGGGAGTCGCCCAGAATCTGCAATTGATTGAACTCGATGAGTATCCGGTTTATCGGGAAACCGAACCGCTGGTGCGCAATCTGGGCAGGCTGCGGTTCCGCCCTGGCCTTACCGACGGCGAGCCGCACGCGGCTTCCGGCATCATCAGCTATCTCGCCGCGGCGGAGCCGATTCCCTAGGAGCCTGCGCCGTAGGAATTCGCGAAAAAATTCCATCCGTGGAGTTTTTCATTATCGCTTTCCTGGATCAGGGAGCCGCGTCTCCCGCGGCTTCCCGGAAATGCTGGTCCACGAGATCCAGAATGCGGGAAGCGGTCAACTGGGCCACGCGCTGGCCGTTGATGAACATCACCGGCGTTGAGCGCACGCCGGCGGAATTGCCGCCACGCTGGTCGCCGCGCACCTTGGCGATGACATCCTCGCTTTCCACATCGGCCCGTAGCTGGTCGAGGTCGAGTTCCAGATTTTCCGCATAGCTTTCGAATTCGCTTTCCACATCGGGAAGGAAGGACCACACCGGCTGGTTGACGAAGAGGGAGTCGTGCATTTCCCAGAAGCTTCCCTGACGGCCGGCGGCTTCGGCGTAGAGCGCGGCGGTCCAGGCGTGCGGATTGCTTGCCGTCAGCGGATAGTGCCGGAAAATCAGGTGCGCCCGATCCTCAATGCGCGACCAGAGCCGCGCGATGAGCTGGTTTTCGGTGGCGCAGGCGGGGCACTGGAAATCGGCGTACACCACGATGCTTACCGGAGTCGCCGGGTCGCCGCGGATATGATCATTGGGCGCCACTTCCACCGGGGAATAGGTGGGCCCCTGGGTCACCAATACCCAGACCACGAGCAATACCAACGCCGGCAGCGCCACGAACAGGCCGAGCCTGCCGAGCACCTGCCGCCGCCGCTGTTTCTGTTTTGCCGCCTGCTGCTTGGCCTGGCGGATTTGCCGCTGTTTTTCGCGTCGGTTCATGGGGTGTGATTTTCTCCCAGGAAAGGTTTTGGGTCCAGCCGGTATTGCGCGGGAACTCTCATCTGGATTCGCCTTCGACAACCGTGGAATGCAGATTTCCATCCGCCAGGCGCGTGGTGATGCGGGCGCCGGGGCTAACCCCGTCCGCGCTGCGGACCACTCGGTTCGATTCATCCAGGGTAATGCTGTAGCCCCGGGCCAGGGTGTTGAGCGGGCCGGTGGCGTGAAGGCTGCGGCTGAGGGATTCGAGTTGGCTTGCATCGCGCTGGACACGGGATTGCAACGCCCGCCGCAAGCGCGGCGGGGCATCCGCGAGCAACGGCCGCAATTGCTCGACCCGCCGCAGGGGAGAATTGTGTTTCAACCCCTGCCGCAGCAGCTTGAACCGCTGGCGCTTGCCGCCCAGCAAGGCGTTGGCGGCGCGCTGTATTCGCTGGCTGAAATCATCCAGGGTCTGGGCGTGGTCCCGGAGTCTTCTCCCGGGGCTGCGCAGCCGTCTGGCGGTGATCTCGAGGCGGTCGCGCTGCTGTTCGAATCGCTGGCGCATGCGGTTTTGCAGCTTGCCGAGCTGCGCGCGCAGCAGGTCGGAGTATTCCTGCTGCGAGGGACTCATCAGTTCGGCGGCCGCCGAGGGAGTGGGGGCGCGCAGGTCCGCCACAAAGTCGGCAATGCTGAAATCGATTTCGTGCCCCACCGCGCTGGTCACCGACAATTCGCTGGCGAAGATGGCCCGGGCGACGCTTTCCTCATTGAAAGCCTGCAGGTCTTCGGCTGAGCCGCCGCCGCGGCCCACAATCAGGGCCTCAAGGCCGAGCTTGTGACGCAGGGCGTTGGCGGCCTCGATGGCCTGGCAGATCTGGGACGGGGCCAGCTCGCCCTGGACGGCGACGGGAATCAGGGTGAGGCGGATGGCGGGAAAGCGGCGCCGGAAAACGCTGAGCATATCCCGCAGGGCGGCGCCGGATTCCGCGGTAATCAGCCCGATGTGGCGGAAGCCCGTCCCCACGGGTTTTTTCCGGTCGCTCTCGAACAGGCCCTCGGCCTGCAAGCGGGCCTTCAGGAGTTCGAAGGCCCGGCGCAGCTCGCCGGCGCCGGCGGCTTCCATGGCGGTTGCATTGAGCTGGAATCTGCCCCTGCTCTCATAGATCGTCAAGTCTCCCCGGACGGTTATCCGGTCCCCGTCGCCGGGGTGGAAGCGAACCCGGGAGGCGGCGCCGCGGAACATGACGCAGTCAAGCTGGGCGTTGCGGTCCTTGAGGGTAAAGTACCAGTGGCCCGGAACCGATTTCTTCAGCCCGGAGATTTCGCCTTCCACCCGAATCCCGGAAAAGCCCTCTTCCACAAGCTGCCGGGCCAGCCGGTTGATCCGGCTTACGGTCCAGACGTTTTGTTCCGCATCCAGTAGCGTCATTCAGGAAAAGTGAGGCAGGTCAGTTATTCAGGGTAAACACATACAGCGCATTATGACCATCGGGACTGCGCAATTCTGGAGCGAGGAAATTGCCGATGCGCCAGGGGCTGCCGCCTTCGCGCCCGGCGGGAATCGCCACGTATTGCTTGCCGTCCACGGCATAGCTCATGGGGAATCCCTGTGCCGAAGTCGCCAGGCGGCTGCGCCAGAGTGTCTCGCCGGTGGCCACATCGATGGCGTGGACGTAGCGGTCGAAATCGCCGATGAAAATCAGGCCGCCGGCGGTGGCCAGGGCCGCGGTGAGAAAGGGCGCCCGCTGTTCGATATTCCACCGCTCGCGCATGGATTCCACGTCATAGGACGCGAGCTTGCCGAATTGCCCGTCGGTGCCGGGCATTTCCATCCACATGCGGTCCCCCTGGGTGCCGCCGGAGCCGATTTCGAAAGAGATCTCCCTGGGCGACATCTCCATGCACGACTGGCTCAGGGGAATCACGAGTTGCCGGCTGGGCGGATGATAGGCGCTGGCCTGCCAGTTGTGGCCGCCGGCGGTGGAAGGGCAGACCGAAAGCCATTCTCCCACCCGCATGTTGCGGATATCGTCACGGTAGCGCACGTCGCCTGTTTCCAGATTGACTTCGGAAAAGATATTCTGGAATACCGTCTGCTGCAGGCCGAGAAACTCGCCGGTGCGGCGGTCGAGTTTCCACAGGATGCCGCTTTTGCCTATGGTGAGCAGCCAGGGTTCATCGAACAGGTCCACCAGCACCTGTTCAAAAGACTCGTCCATGTCAAGGGATTCTCCCGGCACGTGCTGGCGGTACCAGACCAGGCGGCCATCGCTCGGGTCCAGGGCAAGGGTGGAATTGGTGTACAGCGCGGCGTCTTCGGTGGTGAGGCCGCGGCTTACCGCCATCCAGGGCTTGGCCTGGGCGGTGCCGAAGAACACCAGGCCGAGTTCCGGGTCCCAGCTTCCCGTCATCCACACATCGCCGCCGCCGCGGAATTCCAGCGGCAGGTCGCCCCAGCTATCGCCCCCGGGTTCTCCCGGCCTGGCGATGGTGTAGGTGCGCCAGAGTTCGGCGCCGGTTGCGGCATCGTGTCCGCTGATGAAACAGCTATCCTCGAAGAAGCGACCGCAGCCGGTGATGCCATTGACCACCACACCGTCGGCCACGATGGGTCCGCTGGTATTGGAGTAACCCAGCGCGTTGTCGGCGATTTCCACGTCCCAGACTTCGGCGCCGGTGCGGGCGTCCAGGGCCACCAGATGGGCGTCGGTGGTGGCGACATAGATCAGATTCCGCCACAGCGCCAGGGTGCGCAGCAGATAGCCGGGGCGTTCGCCCTCGGGAAACTGGCGGCGGTACTCCCACAGCAGATTGCCGTTGCGGCCGTCGAGCGCCTGCACCACATTGCCGTAGTTGGGCAGGTAGATAATGCCGTCGCGCACCAGCGGCGCCGGCTGGCTGCGCCCGGGCTCCATGCCCCAGACCCAGGCGAGGCCGAGATTGGCGACATTTCCGGTATTGATCTCATCCAGTGGCGTAAAGCCCTGGCTTTGCGGCGTGCGCCGCCACCAGACCCAGTCCGCCGCGGGGGGGTCGGTCAGTTCCGCCATGCTGACGTCGCGGTAGGCTTCGGCCTCGCTCCAGGTCCGGGTAAGCCCGCGCCCGGTGCGGTAGATGGTGGCGATTTCGGGAATGGCATTGCGTGACTCCGGCGAAGGCGCCGTGCCCGCCAGCCCGGGAACCGGCGTTCGCGAGGGCAGGGATTCACCGCTTTCTCCGCCGGGGAAAAGCACCCCGGAGGAATTCGCCGCCAGGGCATCGGTGCTGGCGTCAACGCCATTGGCCCGCAGCAGGAAGGCGATCAGTTCGACGTACTCATCATCGCTCAGGGAGCCCGGCGCCTGGGTGGGCATGGTGCGCCGCAGCAGGTCGAGCATCTGCCCCGGCGTGCGATTGCGCCAGTTGTCGACAAAATTGCCGCCATCCAGGGCGACGGCTTCGAATGCGCCCTGCAGGTCGGGCAGGTGGCAGGCGGCGCAGTGCCGCCGGTACAATTCCGCGCCGCGCTCGGCCTGTTCGGTTTGGTAGCCGGCCTGGTTCAGTTGCTGGGCGAAACCTGGCGCGGCAAGCAAGCCCGCCAACACCAGTACGCCTGCGCGAGGCATCTTTATCGATTCCCTGATTGCGTCAAAGCTTGCCCATCGTCAAGGCTCAGGGTTTCCTGCTGCGCCCGCCGCCGGGCTAGCGCCTGGGCGAACTCTTCTTCATTGACATAGGTGATGCCAACCCAGGCGTGGCTCATTTCATCGACGCCCCGGCGGCCGAACACCACCCACTGCTCCGGATCGGGATTGATCGGGTTGTTGGCGGTATTGTCGAACACCGAAGTGAATTGCAGCACGGTGCCCGTGGGCAGCAGCGGCTTGGCGTGATCGTCGTAGATATAGGCGATCTGCCAGTTGTGGTCATATTTGTTGACTTGGCTCAGCACTTCGCGCCTGCCATCGGGGTAGATGGCTTCCATGGTCATGACCTTGCCGCGCATGTGCAGGTGGGGCCGGTAGCTGTGGATGATCGCCGGCCCGTCCAGCACATGGGTGCCTTGCAGCACTTGATACCCATGGGGTGGAATCACGATGTCCTGGCCCCGGGCCATGCCATTGAGACCGTCCACCCGGAACAGCGCTTCGCCCACGGTTTCCAGCTCCGGGGTTACGCCGTCGGGATAGAACCACAGACCGACTTCAACCACGTCCTGCGGCGCTTCGGCGCCGATGGGGAAATAGTGCAGGTTCCAGGCGATGATGCCATTGGGCGGCACCCGCATGCCGGTGCCTTCTGGATAGACTTCCCAGGATTTGCCCACGCCATAGCGCGCCAGGCCCACCGAGCGCTGCTCGCCTTCGGGGATCAGCACCGCGTGGCCGTGATGCACGACTTTCTTGCCCAGGGGATAGGAAGGCTTGAACTCGGCGGCGCGCAGCCAGCGCTCCTTGTCGAGGCCGGTGAATTCGACCCGCGGCTCCCACCATTGATCCTGGCCGTTTGCGATGACGTCATAGGGGCGGGAGCGCACGATGACGTCGGGCGGGCCGAGTTGTTCGGCGAGCTGCCAGTCGCCGCCCGAAGGCAATTCCAGCGGCGGCGGCATGTCCGCCGGATCCCCCTCGGGGGCGCCGGCGTCAACCCAGGCGGAAATCTTGGCGATCTGATCGTCGCCGAGGGAAGCGTCATTCTTGAAATCCTGGATGCCGATGCCGGTATCCACATGCCAGGGCGGCATGATGCGCTTGCTCGTGCGGTCCTTGATCAGGAAGGCGAAGGGCCGGACCTGCTGATAGTTCATCAGCGGCATGGGGCCGATGCCTTCCGGGTTGTGACAGCTTACGCACTTCTCCTGCAGGATCGGCGCGATGTCACGGGAATAGGTCAGGCCATCCTGGGCAGAGGCGATACCGGAAACTGCGGCGCCCACGCTGGCAAGCAGCCCAAGCCGGATGCCGATTTTCGTGGTTCTGTTCATGGTCTGGTCCTGCGGGTTGTCGGGGCAAGGAACGCCTGATCGCTCACTGTAACATGGAACCAGGCGTTGGTGTGACAGCAGTAAAACTCGAATGCGGCGATGTCGTCGATGGTCTGCATGCGGATGACGTATTCGCCCGGGTCGCTGAAAGTCGCCCGCACCGTGGCCGGCCCCGAACCGGTCGCGAAATCGTATTCGCGATTGTCGAAACCGACGCTGCCGGCGCCGCTGTGATGCGCCCAGCCAACCCAGATTTCCGGCTCCTCGTGCTCGATCCAGGCGCGCAGGGTGAGCGGCTCGCCGACCCGGGCCTCAAGCCCGTGAAGCTGTATGCCGCGCCGGCCGCGAACGGCCTCGCCGTCCTCCTCCAGCGCCACCAGCGGCGCGATATCGCCGCGGCCGCCCGAGGCGGGTTCATCCATGACATAGGGCGGAATGATCTTGCCCGGGACTTCCAGGGTCTGGCCATTGCTCGTAAGCCGCCAGACGATGCGGTCGTCGGCGCTGAAATCCGCCGGCACATCGACGGTGAAGGCGCAGAACACATGACGGTAGGCCGGCGGCAGCGGATCGAAATGGGTGGGCACCAGGGCGTCGGGAAAACGCTCGTCGAACTCGTTCAGTTCGCCCCTGGGCAAATCGAAGGATTGCCCGGTATTGAGGGTGAAATAGCTGAAGCAGAGCGTATGGGCGCCGTCGGGGTTGGTCCACCAGCCGTCGAACAGGGGAATCAGTGGCTGACCCGCGGGTCGCACGAGATCCGCGGACCAGGTCTGGTTCGATTGCAGGATCTGCTGCGCCCCGGCGGGCAGGGCCAGGACGCAGCAGAGCATGACAAGAGCGGACTTGAAGCGGCGCATTGTATGTCCCTCGTTCACCAAACTGAAAATCACTCCCTCATCTCATTCAGAAATTGCGGTTCACCTTTGCACAGAATACCCGGTCCAATGGATACTGCAAAGAGGCTGAGGCTGTCATGTCCGCGATCATGCCGGCTGCGCATTGTTCCTGTGCGTCCATGGTGCTGCGAAGCGCGGAATCGCTGTGCTAGACTGGCCGGAATGGCAACTTTCCATCCCGGGGCATCATATGACACCCAGTCCGAAATTCCTGCCTGCATTGGCTTTCTCGGCAGTTTCGCTGTTTGCCGGAGCGGTTCAGGCCCAGTACGGCGCCCCCGGCGGCGAATGGCCCACCTATGGCGGCGATCTTGGCCACACCCGCTATGCGGCGCTGGATGGTATTGACGCATCCAATTTCGCCGAGCTCGAAGTGGCCTGGCGATTCAAGACCGACAATCTCGGCCCGAGCCCGGAGTACCGCCTGCAATCGACGCCGCTGATGGTGGACGGCGTGCTCTACTCCACCGGCGGCACCCGGCGGGCGGTGGTGGCCCTCGATGCGGGAACGGGGGAATTGTTGTGGACTTACAGCCTGCGCGAAGGTGAGCGCGGCGAAGTGGCGCCGCGGCAGTTGTCCGGCCGGGGCCTCGCCTTCTGGCGGGAAGGCGACGAGGCCAGGGTGGTTTATGTCACTCCCGGCTACCAGATGGTGGCGCTGGATGCGGAAACCGGCAGGCCCGACGAGAATTTTGGCGACAACGGCGTGGTTGACCTGATGCGGCAACTCGACCAGCCGCTCGATCTCGCCCTGGGCCAGATCGGCCTCCACGCCACTCCCATTGTCGCGAAGGACGTGATCATTGTCGGCGCCGCCCACCGCACCGGGGGCAATCCGCCAAGCCGGGAAAACGTCAAGGGCTTCGTGCGCGGCTACGACATCCGCACCGGCGAAAGGCTGTGGATTTTCCACACCGTCCCCATGCCGGGAGAGTACGGCTACGAGACCTGGGAAGGCGATTCGGCGTCTTACACCGGCAATACCGGCGTGTGGGCGCAGATTTCCGTGGACCCGGAACTCAACATGGTCTACCTGCCCGTGGAAGCCGCCACCGGCGACTACTACGGCGCCTATCGCCCCGGCGACAACCTGTTCGCCGAAACCCTGCTCGCGGTGGATCTCCACAGCGGCGAGCGGCAATGGCATTTCCAACTGGTGCACCATGGCATCTGGGACCAGGACATCCCCTGCGCTCCCATCCTGCTGGACATCAATGTGGATGGCCGCCTGATCAAGGCGGTGGCTCAGCCCACCAAGCAGGCCTTCCTCTACGTGTTCGACCGGGAAACCGGCGAGCCGGTCTGGCCCATCGTCGAGCGGCCCGTTCCCGGCGGCGACGTGCCGGGGGAATGGTATTCGCCCACCCAGCCCATTCCCACCAGGCCGCCCGCCTATGACCGCCAGGGCGTTACCGAGGAAGACCTCATCGACTTCACTCCGGAATTGCGCGCCCGGGCGCTGGAAATCGCTTCCTGGTATCAGCTGGGGCCATTGTTCACGCCACCTGTGGTAAGCGACATCGACGGTCCGCTCGGCGTGTTGATGGCGCCGTCCATCGGCGGCGGCACCAATTGGCCCGGCGGCTCCTATGACCCGGAAACCGGCATTCTCTACGTGTCTTCCAACAGTTCAGTGGGCAGTCTCGCCGTGGTTCCGCCGTATCCCGGGCAATCCGACATGGCCTACATCCAGGGCAATGCCGCCACCGGGCCGCGCACTTCCGGCGGCGCCGGTTCCTCGGCTGGCGGTGGCCGCACCGAATTCAACGCCGCCCAGCGCGAGCGGCCCACCTCCAGCCGCGGCCGTCCTCCCGTGGGCCTGCTTGTCGACGGCCTGCCATTGCTCAAGCCGCCCTATGGCGTCATCACCGCGGTGGACATGAACCGCGGCGAAATCGCCTGGAAAATCCCGCATGGACAGACCCCGGACCGCATCCGGGCCAATCCCGCCCTCGAAAACATCGACCTGCCCCGCACCGGCCAGGGCGCATCCGTGGGCACCCTGGTCACCAAAACCCTGCTGATCGCGGGCGAAGCCGAAATGACCACCGGCGAAGACGGCGCGAGCCGCGCCATGCTCCGTGCCTACGACAAGGCCACCGGCGCGGAACTCGCCGCCCTCCCGCTCCCCGCCCCGCAGACAGGCTCCCCCATGACCTACGAACTCGACGGCGAGCAATACCTGGTCATCGCGGTAAGCGGCCGAGGCTACTCCGGAGAACTCATCGCCTTTCGCGAGCCGTGAATTCCTGCGGCGCAGGCTCCCAAGTATTCTCTGAAAAACTCCATCCGTGGAGTTTTTTCATTATCGCAAAACAAAAGCGTGGTTTTGTTTTGCTCCCGAATTCAATGGCTTACGCCATCGAATTCGGGAGCACTTCCATGTGCCGCAGGGAAGCTCTGACTTGATCAGAGCTTCCCTAGTTCAGAAGGTATTCGATGAGGGCTTTTTGGGTATGCAGCCGGTTTTCGGCTTCGTCCCAGACCACCGAATCTTCCCGTTCCAGCAACTCGGCGCTGACTTCCTCGCCGCGGTGGGCGGGCAGGCAATGCATGAACAGCGCATCCGGCGCCGCGCCCGACAGCAACTCGCTGTTGACCTGGAATCCGGCGAAAGTCTCAAGGCGCCCCGCGCTTTCTTTCTCCTTTCCCATACTGGCCCAGACATCGGTAACCACAAGTTCGGCGTCGCGAACCGCCGCCGCCGGTTCGCGGCTGAGGGAAACACGATCGCCACGGGCCTTGAGCAGGTCCGCCCCGGGCTCGAAACCCGGCGGGCAGCAGATGCGCAACCGGAAATCAAAGGCCGCCGCGGCGTTGATGTAGGACTGGCAGACATTGTTGCCATCGCCAATCCAGGCCACGGTCTTGCCGGTGATGGCGCCACGGTGTTCCACGAAGGTCTGGATGTCGGCAAGCAACTGGCAGGGGTGGAAATCGTTGCTGAGGGCATTGATCACCGGCACCCGGGAATGCGCCGCGAAACGTTCGAGCAGGGCATGGTCAAAGGTGCGGATCGCCACACAGTCCACCATGCGGGAGATCACCCTGGCGGTGTCTTCGATGGGTTCGCCCCGGCCAAGCTGGCTGTCTACGGTGGTCATGAAGATGCTGGCGCCGTCCATTTGCGCCATGGCGGTTTCAAAGGCGATGCGGGTGCGGGTGGAAGCCTTCTCGAAGATCAGCCCAAGGGTCTTGCGGCGAAGGTCCGCGGCAAGCCCCGGCTCCGCCTTGAGCGCGATGGCCCGCCGCACGATGGCTTCGAGCTCTGCCGGGGGCAAATCGTTGAGCGTCAGGAAATGGCGCACACCGCGACCTGTGACTTCATCGATTGAAACAAGCGGCGGATTCTATCGGCAATTGCCAAAACCCGCAATGAATGGAAGCATCCACCAGCAATTCTCATCTTGGCGCTCCAACCTTCATGTCATTCTGCGCGAAGCGAAGCGCAGTCGCAGAATCTCCCGCGGTGGCCACCCAATGAGATACTGCGACTGCGCGCGGGATGACTGATATGAGCGCGCCCGCTACCATAATGAGAATAGCTGGGCATCCACCTGAACCAGAGCGATTGCGTCATGAAAAAATCCATTGCAAGATCCCTGATTGCCTCGTCTCCGCTGTTGTTCCATCAGGCCCAGGCCCAGATCGAAGTCATCGAAGTCACCGCCACCCGGCGCCCGGAAGTGGCCCAGGACGTTCCCATCGCCCTGCGGGCGTTCAGCACGGAAACCCTGGAACAGCTCGATATCCGCAATTTCAGCGACTATCTCGCCCATATGCCGGGCCTGACCGCCGGCGGCAGCGGGCCGGGCCAGGGCACGATCTACATTCGCGGCGTGGCTTCCACCACGCCGACAATTTCCGTCGCCGCGGTGGCGGGGCTGACCCCCAATGTGGCCCTGTATCTCGACGAGCAGCCGGTTACCCAGCCCGGCCGCAATCTCGATGTCTACGCCGCGGACCTGGAAAGGGTGGAAGTGCTTTCCGGCCCCCAGGGCACCCTGTTCGGCGCCAGCTCCCAGGCGGGCAACGTGAGATTGATTACCGCCAAGCCCGATCTCGATGGTTTTTCCTCCCGGGTTTCCGTGGGCGTTTCGGCCACCGCCAATGGCGCTCCCGGCGCCAGGGCCGAAGCCGTGCTCAACCTGCCGGTGAACAATGATTTCGCCCTGCGGGGAGTCGTCTATTCGGACTATCAGGGCGGTTATATCGATAATATGCCGGGGGAAATCGACGTTTCCCGCTCGCGCCGCTTCGAACCCGCCGATCTCGTGCGCAGCAATGGCGTTCCACTCGGTGTCGCCGGGGAAGGTTTCCAGGCCGGGGCGGACCTTGCGGCGGTCAACTTCGTCCGCACCGACAATGCCGAATTTGTCGGGGAGGACATCAATCCCGTCAGCTATGAAGGCTTCCGCGTGTCCGGCCTGTACGAATTCAATCCCGACTGGCGCCTGACCCTCAGCCACATGCGGCAGCGCATCGACGCCGACGGCGTATTCCTGATCGACCCCAATCTCGATGACGCCGATGAACTGTCGGTGCAGCGGTTCATCGACGAAGGCGCGGATGACCGTTTCGACAATAGCGCCCTGACTCTCGAAGGGCGCCTCGGCGAGCTCGAAGCCGTGCTCGCCACCGCCTGGCTCGACCGCGAAGTCGACAGCGTCATCGATTACACCGACTACCTCTTCATAGGCCAGTACCTGCCGTACTACATCTGCGACGCTTCGGTGACCTATCCCTCCGAGGCGCCCGCGGGGACCTGCCACGACGCCCGCACCCTGGTGAGTGGCAACACCAGGTCCACCGTCTTTTCCCGGGAACTGCGCTTCAGCACGCCCCGGGACAGCCGCCTGCGCTCCACCTTCGGCGTCTTTTTCAGCGATACCGAAATCCTGGAACTGAATGATTTCACCTATCCCTCATCAGTAAACGCCGAGAGTTTCACCCCCGGCGCATTCGGTTTCGCGCCCAATTACCCCCTGCCGGGCGCCTGGCGGCAGGATCCGGGGCCATTCCCCGAAGGCGTGGTCTTCCGCAACGATATTCGCCGCACCGATGAGCAATACGGGGTTTTCGCCGAAGCAAGCTGGGAACTGATGCCCGATACCCTCAGGCTCACCGCCGGCATCCGCAACTACGAAATCGATGTGGACCTGGAAGGCAGCGCCAATGCTTCCTTCGGCAATTTCGGCCAGACCGAGGACCGGCAGCGTTTCGGCGTCAACCTGTCCACGCTCTACGACGGCACGGGTACGGCCCTGGTGGGAGGGAAAACCGTCGCGCTGCCGGACACCGGCAATGCCAGGGGCAATATCCACAAGCTCAACCTGGCCTGGACGCCGCGACCGGGCCAGCTTTTCTACGCCACGTATTCCGAAGGTTTTCGACCGCCCCTGCTGAACCGGCCCGTGGGGGCGGGGGGCGTGGTGCCGGGGCTGGTGCGCACCGACAGACTGGTGAATCGGGAAATCGGCGGCAAGACCCTGAGCGCGGACCGCAGATTGCAACTGAACTGGTCGGCCTTTGTGGAGACCATCGATGACCTCCAGTCCACGATCTTCGATTCCAATATCGTGAACCTGTATTTTTCCGACAACGCCGCCAATGTTCGGGTGCGGGGCATCGAAGGCGATTTCATCTGGCTTCCCGAATCCATCGAGGGCCTGAGTTTCGGCGGGGCCCTGTCCATCCTCGACAGCGAGATTCTGGAAACGATTTCCACCACTTCGGCCATCGCCCCCGCCGGCAGCGAACTCGCCAATGCGCCGGGCTTCCAGGCAAGTCTGCGGCTGCGCTATGAATGGCGCCTGGACAATGGCCGGGACGCCTGGATCATGTCCCAGTTCAGCCATTCCGGGTCGTCCTGGAGCGATATCGTGCTGATCAACCGCATCGAACAGGAGGCCTGGACCCTGATCGGTCTCAGCGCCGGCCTCAGCCGCGGCAACTGGCGGCTTGGCGCCCGCATCGACAATCTGACCGACGAACGCGCCGTTCTTTCGTCCTTTTACGGCAATGACCGCGAAAGGCTCACCATCGCCCGCCCGCGCAGCCTCGGCATCGAACTCAGCTATGAAATCTAGGAGCCTGCGCCGTAGGAATTCACGGCTGCAAATCCCCAATCCCCTGATAAGAGTCCCGAGGAGGTTTTCGTCCGGCTGATTACGGTATGGATGAACCGGCAGCGCCTCCGAGGCTCGCATGGCCCATCGTGCGGACATGATCCATGTACGGTTTCGCTTTTCAGTTGCACATTTGCCCCTCCGCGTCCATGGCGCGGACGAGCGGATTCCGCCGCCGGGCGGCATTCGTCAGTCTGCGGTCGATTCAGGCCGTTTCAGGCCGCGGCCCGCGGGGGAGGAGCCCGGGAACGGGAAGGAGTCGGCGCTTCCAGCGTCACCATGGCATGGTACAGCCAGTCCAGCCGGAAGTTGTTCCTGGCAAAGCGCACGCACATCCGGCGCGCCGACCGGACCATGTGCGCCGCCGCGCGCATCACGTAGCGGATGATCGGCCGGATGCCATGACGGCGGGCCTTCTTCGGCAGCACCGTGTACTGCACCGCCCGCAGCAGCACCTGGGCGATGTGGCCAAGGGCGTAGAATGCCTGGTTGGCACGGTACCCGCGGCAGGGCGGGTGATGGAGGTCCATGTCCTCCAGCGGGCCCTTGAAGGCGTTCTCCTGCCCCTGCTTGCCCCGGTGGCGGCGCACCAGTTCCGCCAGGGGCAGGTCGTTGCGCGACACCAGGATCACCGTGTGCTGTGGCACCAGCAGAAACTGGCCTCCCCGGGTCCGGCGGCGGATCGCCACGTAGTGCTGCATCCGGTCCCAGCCAGCGGGGTGGTGCGTCGCGAAGATGGCTTCCTCCTCCATGCCGATGTCCGTCCACGCCGCGTCGGGAAGGCCTTCGAGCTGTTCCAGCACGGGCCCTTTCCACCGGTCGTTCGTCAGGCTGACCGAGTAGTCCCAGCCCCGCTCCGCGCACGCCCGGACCAGGGCGCCCTTGTAATAGGCATTGTCACCCCGAAGCCATACCGGCGCGCCCCGCGGAATCATCCCACAGGTCCAGTCAAGGAGCTTGCGCCAGTTCAGCGTCACCCGTCCGCCCCCCGGCTGCAACTGGCCCGCCGTCCAGAGACCCCCCAGAAACGTCCCGTGCAGCCAGTAGCACCGGTTGCCGTTGTAGTCCTTCCCCGTCCGCTCGAACAGGCGCCCGTCCACCTCGATCCCCGTGGCGTCGATGAACAGCGGAACGTACCCCTTCGTCTCCACCTCGTGCTCGATGATGTACGGCGCCACCCGGCCGGCGAATGCCGCCGCCGCATTCCACAGGCCCTTCACGTCCATCGGGCCCAGGCGGGACAGCCACTCTCCCGCACGCCGCGACTCGGGTACCCGCCGAAGACCCAGAACCGTCCGGGCCGCCCTGTCCGCCCGGAGCGCATCGAGGTCCGACAGCGAACCATGACCGCGGGCAAAGGAGGCGATGATCGACCACAGGGTCTCCACGTCCGAGGCCCCGCGGTTCCGGACCTTTACCGAGACCGCCTCCTCAAGCAGTTCGAAGAGACCGAACTGCCGGGCCGTCTGCGCCAGCACCGACGCGCCGCCGAAGGCCGTCAGGTCCAGGTCCGTGAATTCGAAGGTCACCCTCGGGGGGATGATCTTCCGGTGCTTTCCCAGGTTCTTCCCACGGATTTTTCGACCACGGTTCCGACGCTTGCTCATATGCACCCGGCAGGTGAGTTCTCAGGGACCTCCATTTTCTCATGAATCCCTTGATGACGTTGGCTTTCCCAGGTTCAGAACGGTTTCTTATCAGGGGATGAGGA
>JAJDVS010000042.1 GCA_022825945.1 Pseudomonadales bacterium | reverse complement strand
AAGCGTCGGTATGGCAAACCCCGGTGGCCTTGAGCTCCACCATGACCTCGCCCGCTTTCGGGCCTTCGAGATCGACTTCACAGATTTCCAGCGGCTCACCCGCCGCGAAGGCTACTGCTGCTCTGGTTTTCATCGCTTGCGTCCCATCGAAACTTGTCCGGGGCAATGTTGCACACAAGTGGAAATTCCCGCAAGCACTCGCGTCGGGAGAAAAGATTTGACTTCTATAACAATTCGACTTGTTTCGCTCGAAGCGGTCGCTCCAATTCAGGCAGAAGATCGGCTAGCGCCGCGGCCGGGACGTTTCCCAATTCCTTCGGTTCCAGCTTGTGCAGCCCGCCGCCGTAAACGCGGCTTTCGCCCAACATGGCTCGCGGGCATATTTCGTTCAAGTACTCCCAAAATTGCCGTTTCAGCTCCGGTCTGTTCTGCAGGGCGCGAGCGACAGGGCCATGCGGATACAACATGAGGTAAACATTCGCCGCGGTCGCCTGGGAATCGTTGAGGATGAAGCGAAACGGCCGGCCAACTTTTTTGTCGCCTCTGCCGAGATAGGTGCAGACGAACGGCGCCGGCGGGCGGCGTTCCTGGCGATACCAAGGCGCCCGATGTCGGCAGATGTAGCGCTTGGCTATACCTGTTTTCTTGCCGTTTTCAAGATACTCCCAGAGTGTTGGATATTCGTTCTTGATTTCTTCTTCCGTCCAAGGCGGATCCAGCAAAAACAAGCGCCTGTCCAGCAAGGGGTTGCCGTTCCGGTCTCCTTCGATTTCATCCCTCTTCAAGTAGCGCGGACTCGGCAGAATGGGTTTGAAGGCTCCGAAAGGAAATCCTCGCTGAGTGATCTCTTCCGCGGACAAGATGAAAAAATTGTTGTTACCGGTGGCCAATCCCCGTTTGATCTTGAAGAAGTCGCTTAGCACGGGCTCATTGCTAACCACCGAGTCTTTCTTGACCGGATAACGCGTCCATTTGGACTCCCGGCGCAATGCCTCCACCGGCACGAGCCGTTCCAGCTTCGGATCAGCCAACGATCCACCGAAAGTGAATCGCACTTCGTGCCCGGCTTGAGGCGGCTCATTACGTATCCACACGACAGCCGAAGATACAAGGGCATCACGAAACTGCGAGTCCTTCGGATCGAAACGGTGGATATGCAGCAGTGAAACTTCATCGAGCAGGTAGCGCTTGACCGGCTTGCCGTAATTAACATCCATGAACTCGCTGGGAATCAGCCAGCCTGCCAGACCGCCATCTGCCATCCAGGCATGGCTCAAACCCAAAAAATAGCAGTAAAGTCCGGCCAGCCCGTTGAACTCGCCACCGCAGGCGTTTTTGACCTGTAACTTGAGCCGCTGCTTCTGATCACTGGCGATGTGATGATGACGCACATACGGTGGGTTGCAGATGAGCAGGTTAAATCTTTCCGTGCTTTCGGGCGACTCGGCTTCGGTAAAGTCCGCCAGACGAATCTCCAATCCTGTCTCGCCCCACAACTCAACCGCTGGATCACCATAATGGCGATCAATTTCAAATCCAACGGCCGCTTCTATGCGATTAAGCGGAAACGCTTCGCGCAATGCAGAATAGAAAGCGCCGGTTCCGATCGCGGGGTCGAAAAAGCGCACTTTTTCGCTATCGTGCAATTGCTTGCCGGCGTAACGCAACATGGCGACCGCCAGCCTGGTAGGGGTCGCGAATTGCCCCATGCGATTACGCTCTGCCGCGTCTTTTTCGGCATCCAGCCGACCCTGCAGGGCCAGCCGCTTCGATTCAAAACCAGTGATCGCCTTCTCCATCAGTTACAAGCCAAATTTCCCGAGATCATCTATACGATGCTCCCATACCCAATCTATACCTTCGGCAGCCTCATAGCCGAGATAACCACTATCGAAATATCCGCAGAGGAAGAGGACAAAGCGCACTCTTTCGCCGTAATTGGCGCGCAATTGTTTAATCTTCGTGGCTTCCTCCTTGCGCCGCTTGTTCACGTTCGTGAAATCGCCTGCCGATTTGGCTTCAATCAGCAACGGAAAGTCCCCGTCCTTAGCCAATTTCGGCATAACCACAGCGTCCACAGGTAGTTTTATGGACTTGCCCGAATCCTGCTGGAAAACGGGCACATTCAGCTGGAAGGTATATGTGCCCGGCGCCATTTCGGCAATTCCTGCGACGTCCCTTGAGGACACGTACCGATATCTCTCGCCTGACAGCCAATCACCAATCGCAGAAATCTGCCGTTGTTCTTGCGCGTTTCTTATAATGGGATTGGCTTCTGCCCCGCACAGGCGATCCGCCACAATCGTCGCAGCCCGATAAAGTTCCTTTTCGGTTGGACCTTTCTGGCGTCCCAACCAGACAAATAGACCGGGATCGGCCAATCGAACAATGATTTCGCCAATCTTCCTCAAGTCGTTGTCCAACTCCTGCTGCCCCATGCGCGGGGGCAGACAATGATCTTTTTCCATCTTTTCGACAAGATTGCTGGACACGCCAGCCAGGCCAACGAGTCGGTCCCTCGCAAGCGGCGGACACGTGGACATCCGAAGCGTAGGCAATACAGACGGCTTCGCCCGCAATAGCTCCACTCCCACATCGGTGAGGTTCCGAGTAGCCGCGAACGTCTCCTGGACCTCCTTCGTAGTTTGCTCGCGAGTTGTCCGGAATGCCTCCGGCGCGAACCGCATGAACCAGTCGTTATACATGTCCACTGAAAGCGCAGTATCCTCTTTCCACCGATCCGGCCTGTTGTTGTTAACCGCCATTGCCAGTTTCGTTTCCTCAAATGTTTGCCGCCCCCGGAGGGGCAGTCGAAATACTAGTCCACCGTCCCATGATACGCCAAAGTCTTGGGCGATTTAGTTTGCTGGCATTCAGGTTCAGATGCATGTAAAGCCGGATTGACGGGACACGCCCCCCCATTTATTCTAGCCGGCACTCCAAACTCCCGAAACGAGGCATGTACCAATGACACGCAAGCTGCACAAGACGCTACTCGCATTCTTTCTTCTCCTGGCATCGACCAGCACGCTGGCCCAGGACGAATCCCTGATGACCTACGACCAGGCCGCTCAAGCCATGATGGCGGCCCAGACCTTTGCCATTGACCAGGGCTGGAACGTGACCATTCTCGTTACCGACCAGAGCAACAATCCGGTCATGTTGCATCGCATCGACGGCGCGGGTGCGCGCACCTTCGAATTTGCCTCCCGCAAGGCGCTGGTTGTAAACGAAACCGGGATCTCCTCCGGTGAATACGGCCAGCGAGTGGACGCCGGCGATATAGAAGAAATCGAAGGCGGCGTCACCTTTGCCGGCGGCGTTCCGATCTTCGTGGATGGACAGCGCATCGGCGCGATCTCCGTCAGTGGCGTAACCGCCGCGCAAGACGAGGAAGTGGCGATCGCCGGCGCCGAAGCGATCGGCAGCGCATCGAATTAATCAACCGGGCGGAATATCCATGAGCCAATCACATCCATTGAGAGTGCTATTCGTCTTTCTCGCCGTCTTCACGGCCGGCGCGGCAGCCGCACAGCCGGCGCCTCCCCAATCGCCTCCCGCCGACTGGGGACCCGTTTCCATCAATCTGGAGGAGATCGAGTATCCCTATCCGGTCAGTTACATGGATTTTCGGGTATACAACCAGGACGTCCGGCTCGCTTACATGGATGTTGCGCCCAGCGGACCCGCCAACGGACGCACGGTAATCTTCCATCATGGCGGCCTCTATTACGGCTGGTATTGGGAGAAGCAGATCGCGGCGCTGAGTGAAGCGGGCTACCGGGTAATCGCCAAGGACCGTCTGGGTTGGGGCAAGTCCTCCAAACCGGTCATTCCGTACAGCATCAATCTCTGGGCTTCCAACACCGCGCGTCTGATGGATCATCTCGGCATCGAGCAGGCGGCGGTGGTCGGCCATTCCATCGGCGGGCAGATGGTGACCCGGTTCGCCTTCCTGTACCCTGAACGCACCACGCATCTGGTAACCGTCAACCAAGTCGGCCTCACCGACAGCCGCAAGGGCCGCGGCTTTCAACCGCTTACCGGCGAAGTCGACGCCAATCCCGATATGGACGAAGTCTACGCCGGCTTGCTGCGCTGGGCAGAGGAGAATTATGTCAACTGGCAACCGGAATTCGCCGAGCACATGCGCATCCGCTACGGCCAGCGGCTCAGCGGCGACTGGCCACATCAGGCCTGGGTCAGCCGGCTGACCGGCCAGATGCGCGGCATGGACACTGTAGTCAATGACTGGCGGCACATCGAAACCAGAACCCTGATCCTCGGCGGCGCCGAGGACTACCCAACCTACGCGGAGGAAGCGCGGCGTGCCGCGGAAGCTTTCCCCAATGGCGAGGTGGTCAATATCCCCGATGTCGGCCACAACCCCCATGAGGAAGTTCCCGATATCGTCAACGCCGAACTGATCCGATTTTTGGGCTCCTAGAACATGAAAGCAGTACGGGTAAACCGGTTCGGGAGCCCCGAAGTCCTTTCCCTTGAGGAAATGGAGGCGCCGGCTCCCGCCGCGGGGGAGATACTGGTGAAAATCGAGGCCGCCGGCCTCAATTACATCGACACCTACCAGCGTTCCGGCCTCTACCAGATTCCCCTGCCCGCCACCCTCGGGCTCGAAGGCGCGGGGACCGTTGCCGAAGTCGGCCCCGACGCCGGAATCTTCCAGCCAGGGGACCGGGTCGCCTTTGCCAATGTCATGGGCGCCTACGCCGACCATGTCGTCGCGCCGGAAGAGCGGCTCGTGCCGGTGCCGGAAGATGTGTCCCTTGACGCCGCCGCCGCGGCCATGTTGCAGGGCTGCACCGCGCATTACCTGAGCCAGTCCACCTATGCACTCGGCGAAGGCGACCGCTGCCTGATTCACGCCGCCGCCGGCGGCGTGGGCCTATTGCTCATTCAAATGGCAAAAAATGCCGGCGCTTACGTAATCGGCACCTGCTCCACCGAGGCCAAGGCCGAACTCGCCAGGGAGGCCGGCGCCGACGAGGTCATCCTGTACTCCAAACAGGATTTCAAGACCGAAGTGGCGCGAATCACCCAGGGCGAAGGCGTTACCGTCGCCTACGACTCGGTGGGCAAGGCGACTTTCGAGGACAGCATCGACTGCCTCAGCCGCCGCGGCTACATGGTCCTCTACGGCAATGCCAGCGGCCCGGTCACCGAATTCAATCCGGCCAGCCTCGCCCCGCGAGGTTCATTGTTCCTGACCCGGCCGTCGCTGTTTGACTACATCGTCAGCCGCGAGGAATTGCTCGCCCGCAGCAGCGACCTTTTCAACTGGATTCGCGAGGACGCCCTGCGACTGCGCATGGAACACCATTACCCCCTGGCGGACGCCCGCGCCGCGCACGAAGCGCTCGAAGGCCGCCGCACCACGGGCAAGGTATTGCTCAAGCCCTGAACCCATCCATTCCATGAGAATCCGGAACATGGACGCCAGCAAGATTCTGCTCACCGCCTGCGCCCTGTTGCTGGCCGGCAGCCTGTCCGCCCAATCCATCGACCTTGGCCGCGGCGAATTGCCGGTTACCGTACCCGCAGGCCATGAAGGGGCAAACCCGGCCCCGCTCGTGGTGCTGCTCCACGGCTACACCTCAAGCGGCGCCGGACGCGAACTGCGCGACCTCGACGCCAGCCTGCCGGGCCATGAATCGGGTGCCTACCTGTTCGAGGCCGGCTGCCGCGCATTCCTGTGAGCCGGCCCGTCCGGTCGCAATCGACGGTTGTCATGGCAACTCGCGGATACTTCACTCGCTGCCTGCTGCCGCTTGCACTTGCCCTGCCCACCGCCTGCGGCAGCGACTCTGGCGGCGGCTATCCGCTTGCGGTTTCCCACCGGGTCGAATTCGACCCCATCAGCGAAATGAGCGGTATTGTCGGCAACCCGCTCGACGGCTCGTTCTGGGTCCACAACGACAGCGGCGATGCGCCCCGGCTTTTTGCCCTGGATACTGCGGGCCGGGTGCGGATTCCGGCGAATCTTTCCCGGGAGTACTTTGGCGAGGAAGCCCGGCCCGGCGCCCGGCCCTGGCCGGGGGTATTGATCGAAAACGCCGACAACCGCGACTGGGAAGATGTCGCCAGCGACGGGGCCAACCTGTACATTGCCGACCTGGGCAACAACATGAATATCCGTCGCGACCTTGGCATACATGTCGTTCCCTGGGCCGCACTGGACGCAACACGGACCGCAAACGCCACCCGCTTCATTCCCGTGCATTACCCGGAACAGGTCGGGTTTCCTCCGCGGGAGCGGCATTTCGACAACGAAAGCCTGTTCTTCGCGGACGGCAGCCTCTATGTCATCACCAAACACCGCGAGGAGTTTCCCAGCCGGCAGATGCAGGCCGGCGCCAATCTCTACCGGCTCGATTCCTGGTCGGAGACCGAATCCAACGCCCTCACCCTGCTCGACCATCACCCGGACCTCACCGCCGCCACCGGCGCCGAACTTTCCCCGGACGGCCGGACCCTCGCCGTGCTTTCCTACACCGCCATCTGGCTGTTCGAAAGGCCCGGGGAAGGCGACGCCTGGCTTTCCGCGCCTTCGCGCAAACTCGAAATCGACACCGACGCCGCCCGGCAGGTGGAAGCCATAACCTGGCTGGACGCGGAAACGCTGATCGTGACCAACGAGCAACGCGACTGGTTCCTGGTGTCCACCGCCTGGTTTGAAAACTGAACTTCTCCCGGTTGTCATTGTGGGCGAAGCGCAGTCACTCCCCCCCCCCCCGTCATTCTGCGCGGAGCGGAGCGAAGCGCAGTCGCAGAATCTCAGGCAGCGGCCACCGCAAGGAGATTCCGCGACTACGCGCGGAATGACGTGAATGCCCGGGACGCGGTTTACGGCGGCGGGGCATTTGCTGTACAGTGGGCGGCCCAACCAACCTCTGCCTTGCAAGCAGGAACCCCAAGGAGTTCCGAATGAAGAAGCTGATCACCATGGCAAGCGCCATGACCGCCCTGTTGTTTTCCCTTGCCGTTCAGGCCCAGGAAATTCCGGAAACCATCACGGTAACGAGTTCCATTTTTGAACATCACGGCACCATCCCCCGGGAAAACACCGCCTGGGGCGACAATACTTCCATCGACCTGTCCTGGTCGAACCTGCCGGAAGGCACGGTGCATCTTGCACTGATTTGCGACGATCCGGTGGCGGTGGAAATTGGCCTGCTGGAAAACCCTTTCATGCACTGGGTGATGTACAACATCCCGGCGAGCGCTCCGGGAATCCCCGGCGGACTGCCGGCTGAAGCCGAACTCACCGGCATCGAAGGACTCGAAGGCGCCATCCAGGGCAACAACGGCCTCGGCCGCGCGGCCTACTTCGGCCCCCGCCCGCCCGTCAATGGCGTACTCCACGCCTACCACTTCCGCGTCTACGCCATTGACGCCGACCTCGGCCTGGAGCCCGGCCTCAACGCCGCTGAACTGCTCGAAGCCATCGACGGCCACGTCCTCGCTACCGGCATGCTGATGGGGCACTACGAACATACCGAATAGGCGCAACCCCCCCCCGGTCGGGACTGAAAACCGGCGAACGGAGGACGGGAAGCCGGAATGATGGAATTGGGAGTCAGCGAGTGCTGGCTCCCGGTTATCATGCTCCCGACTCCCAATTCGGGAAATGGCGCCGGTCTTTACGACAACGCCAGTCTTGCACCCTTCGGCGAAAGATCGGGATTTGTGCCGATTAGTCAGGCACCTGTCTGCATGAGTGAATACGAATACTGCGAATTTCCGGCAATCGACAAGTCGCTCGACGACGGTGCCTTGTTTGCCCTGCGCGCCCTGTCATCGCGAGCGCGAATCACCCGCGCGAACGACCCATCTCTCTTCATTATTTCCGCAACACGCATCAACGCGAAGTGGATCTCTTGATTGAGCGGGACGACGGGCGGATGACGTGGGTGGAAGTCAAGGCTTCGGCCAATGTCTCCGCGCGAGACTTTCGCGGCTTGTCGGCCTTGTCCGAGTTCACCGGAACAAAGTTTCAGCAGGGCATTTTGCTTTACACCGGAATTCGAGCTCTTCCCTTTCGGATCAAGGACCAGAAATTCTACGCGCTCCCCCTGAGCGCATTGATTCCCATGGCGGGACACTCAGCCGGATAAACCGAGGTCCCGCCGGCCTACCGATCAGCGGCGGTATCCGCGTGGTCGCATGTCACTTGCGCGATTGCGCGCAGAGCCTTGTTCACAGCGGTGGAGTGAGGTGGTCGGGTCTGGTTGGACAGTTCGAGGGCAAGGTTAAGGTAGTTTTCCCATGATTGCAAACCCTCGATTTCCATCTTCTCCCACCAACATCGTGGTGGATTCGCCCCCCTGCCGCGCGCAGGGAGCGTAGCGACCGGAGCGCGGCAGGGGGGCGCCGCCGCATTTTCACGCCGCGGCCTCCAGACCCGCCGTCTTCCCGCCCGCGGCATACGCCTCGGCCGGCGTCCGTCCCGCCAGCGCCAGATGCGGACGCCGGTGGTTGTAGTGGTCCAGCCAGGACGCGATCA
>JAJDVS010000107.1 GCA_022825945.1 Pseudomonadales bacterium | reverse complement strand
CGCCTCGAATTTCTTCAGCGAAGCCAGCGCGCTGCGCGGCGGCGTGTCGCGCCCGTCGAGCAGGGCGTGCAGGTACAGCCTGCCGACGCCGCGCTCGAGCGCGAGATCGAGCATGGCCATGATCTGGTCTTCATGACTGTGTATGCCGCCGGGCGAAAGCAGGCCGATCACGTGCAAGGCCGAGCCGTTCGACACGACTTTGCCGGTGGCTTCGGTCAAGGCGGGATTGCTGAAAAATTTGCCTTCCTCGATGTCGCGGTCGATGCGGGTAAGCGTCTGGTACACCACGCGCCCGGCGCCGATGTTCATGTGCCCGACTTCGGAATTGCCCATCTGTCCGGCCGGCAGCCCGACGGCTTCTCCCGAAGTGCGCAGCAAGGTATGCGGGCGCTCGCCCCAGAGTTCGTCCCACACCGGACTGTCGGCGGCATGGATGGCGTTGTGGTCGCTTTCCTCGCGATGGCCCCAGCCATCGAGAATCAGCAGCACTGCGGTCTTGCGGGGTTTCATGGGCTCGCGGTATCCAAAGCGCGGTCGCAGGGGACGGGAAGCGAATTATCTATCATCTTGAGACGGATTTGCAGGCTCCAGGCTTCGGTTCACTCTCGCAACTCCGTTTCCCGGGAATCCGACTTGAGGCGTTCGTGATTGCGCACCACTTCGTCCATGACGCGGCGGAACAGGTCGCGGACGAGGTTCGGGTCGAGCTGGTTGGCCTCGCTGAGGGCCGCAAGGGCATTGAGTTTTTCCTCCTCCCGGCGGGTGTCGAGGGCATTGAGTTCGCGGCTGGCCTTGAGCAGGCCGACCTCATGGGTCAGTGCAAAGCGCTCGCGCAGCAACTCGACAATGCCCCGGTCGATGTCATCAATGCGTTGGCGGATGGCGAGCAATTCGCCCGGAATGGTGCCGGAGTCACTCATTTAATTTGTTGACGTCCCGGGTTGAGTCCGCTTGTCCGCGCCAGGGTTTGAACTTACCATCTCGCGTTACTGCCTGTTCCGGTTGCCTGCATGTCCGACCCAGAGGATTCGAATCACGGCGAACCCATCCTCCGCGTTGCCGTCCCGCGCCCCCTGCGGCGGCTGTTCGACTACCTGCCGCCGACAGGACAAAAGGTTACCCGATTCCGCCCCGGCTGTCGCATCAAGGTTCCCTTTGGTTCCCGGGCGCTGACGGGCTTCGTGCTGGAAATCGCCAGGGGCAGCGAGGTAGAGCGCGAACGGCTCAAGTCCGCGGTCGCGATTCTCGACGATGAACCCCTGTTCCATCCGGCGCTGCTGGAACTGCTGCGATGGGGCGCGGACTATTACCACCATCCCGTCGGCGAAGTGCTGGCAAGCGCGGTGCCGACGTCGTTGCGGCAGGGAGCGCCGCTGTATCCAGCTATCGACTATTGGGCGGCAATCGCCACTCCCGAAGCACTTTCTCCCCGAGCCAGACGCCAGCGCGAATTGCTCGAATTCATCCTGGGCCGGGAAAGCGTCAGCCGCGCCGAGGTCCGGGAAGCGGGCTTCAATTTCGACCTGCTTCGACAACTTGAGAAAAGGAATCTGCTGCGGAAGCAAACCCGGAGCGCGGTGCCGGCAAAGGCGTTCCAGCCCCTGCGGCCCGGCGGGCTGGAGCGGCCCGCGCTCAACACGGAACAGGCCGCCGCGGTGGCGAAGTTTCAGGCCGCCGGAGACGGATTCCGTTGCGCCCTGCTCAATGGCATTACCGGCTCCGGCAAGACCGAAGTCTACATGCGGCTGATGGAGGACGAGCTTGCCCATGGCCGCCAGTGCATGGTGCTCGTGCCGGAAATCGGTCTCACGCCCCAGACCGTGGAGCGATTCCGGCAACGCTTTCCGCTACCCCTGGCGGTGTTTCATTCCGGGCTGGGCGACGGCGAGCGCCTTGCGGCTTGGCGTCAGGCGGCGGAGGGAAGCGCCGCCATCTTGATCGGCACCCGCTCGGCGGTGTTTGCGCCCATGGCCCGCCCTGGCCTGATTGTGGTGGATGAGGAACACGATGCCTCCTTCAAGCAGCAGGAGGGCTTTCGCTATTCCGCCCGGGACCTTGCCGTCATGCGGGCCAGCATGGAGGGCGTCGGCATCGTGCTCGGCTCCGCCACGCCCAGCCTGGAGAGCTTCCACAATGCCGCTGGCGGCCGTTTCCTCGGGCTTGAGTTGAAACAACGCGCCGGCGGTTCCGTGCCGGCCAGGCTGCTGCCGCTGGACATCTCCAATCAGCATTTGCCCGGGGGCCTGTCGGAAATGGCCCTGATGAAAATCGCCCAGCACCTCGAAGCGGGAAACCAGGTGCTGGTATTCATCAACCGCCGGGGATTCGCGCCGATACTGCACTGCCTGCTATGCGGCTGGATGGCGCAATGCGAAGCGTGCAGCGCCTGCCTCACGGTGCACGCCAAACCGCCCTGCCAGCGTTGTCACCATTGCGATTCCAGGCAAAAGATCCCCACGCGCTGCCCGGTCTGCCGCCAGGACGATCTTGCCACCATGGGCCTGGGCACCCAGCAAATCGAGGGGTTTTTGCAGAAGGAGTTTCCCGCCATGCCGGTATTGCGCATCGACCGGGACTCCACCCGGGGCAAGCACGGCTTCAGCAAGATGCTCGGCGATGTGGCCCGGGGCGAACCCGCCCTGCTGATCGGCACCCAGATGCTCGCCAAGGGCCACCATTTTCCCGGCATTACCCTTGCCGTCATCGTGGATGCCGATGGCGGGCTGTTTTCGCCGGATTTCCGCGGCCAGGAGCAGATGGCGCAATTGATTACCCAGGTTGCCGGCCGCGCGGGCCGCGACAGCGAGCGCCCCGGCGAAGTACTCGTGCAGACCCGCCACGCCGAACACGAAACCCTGCGGCACATCATCGATTCGAGCTACTCCGAATTTGCTTCCCATTTGCTGGCCGAGCGGCGCGCCGCGGCCATGCCGCCCTTCGCGCATCTTTGCCTGCTGCGGGCCGAATCGAAAGATCGGGAAGCGGCGCTGGCGTTCCTGCGCCGGGCCAGACGAGGCATCGAATCCCATTGCCGCGAAAATCAAGTCCACCTGACCGGCCCCCTGCCGGCGCCCATGGAAAAGCGCCAGTCGCGTTTTCGCATGCATTTGCTGCTGCGAAGCCAAAGCCGGCCGGGGCTGCATGGGGTGCTTTCCCGGCTGACGCCGCAACTCGATGAGGCGCCCGCGCCCCGGGAACTGCGCTGGCACATCGACGTGGACCCCATAGACCTGCTTTGAGGTCGGCGGCGCCTTAGCTTTTGCATAACTTGCCGACACTATAGAATGCGGGCCGGACGAAATTGCCGGAAAGCACCCGAACCCATACTGAAGGCAGAAGATGGCGCGCAAACAAACCTCCTCGTTTTCCTCCGGCCTGTTATGGCTGACGCTGGCCAGCGGCGCCACGTTGCTGGCCTACTTCCTGCTCACGCCTTCCGGAAACCCGCCCGCGGCGCCTGCGGAAACCGTTTCCGAAACTTCCGGGGCGGAGGGCTCCCTGCAATTCGAATTTTATGACCGGCTGCAACAGGAAGCCGTGGAGACCAATGAACCGGCACCGCCCGGCGCCGCCGAAATCAGCCAGCTCATTGAACAACTGACGCCTGAAGAACCATCGCCTGCCCAGAACCAGTTGGAGATTGCGGCGGGAGCGCTGGAAGAACTAGCCCAGACCATTGCCGCGGGCCTCGATACCCGGGCGCCTGAACCGGTTGCCGAACCGGAACCACTGCCGCCGGCGCCGGTGGAGCCGGCTCAGCCGTCAGAAACCATTCTCGCCGCGCCAGATTCATCCAGAGATTCATCCAGGACACCCATCGAATCGGTCGCGACCTCCGCGCCGAATCGCCCAACGGAACCCGAGCCGGAGCCGGATCCGGCCAGGACACCCATCGAAGACTCACCCGCGCCGCAATCTCCAGCGGCGACAAGCCCCCGTCCGGATGGCACGGTGCTGCAAACCGGCGCCTTCCGGCAGGAGGAACTCGCCCGCAGGGAGCTCGAGCGGCAACGCAGCCTTGGCCTTGATGTGGAAATCGAGCAGCGCCCGGGGCAGGACGGCGCCTTGTTCCTGATCCGGTCCAGCCCTTACCGCAGCAGCGACGAGCTTGAAGAAGCCGAACTCGTGTTCCGCCTGCACAATGTCGAGACCGTGCGGCGCGCGCTGCCTTGAGCTTCCCGCAATCCGATATTGATTTTTCCCTTGCCACCCCAACCTTGGGAAGACGGGCCAGGAGATTGTTTTGGACCAATACAAAGGCACAACCGTCGTATCCGTGCGCCGGGACAACTGCGTGGCCATCGGCAGCGACGGCCAGGTAAGCCTTGCCGACACCGTACTCAAGGGCAATGCCCGCAAGGTGCGCAAGCTGTACAAGAATTCGGTGCTCGCGGGTTTTGCCGGCGGCACCGCCGACGCCTTCACCCTGTTCGAGCGATTCGAAGCACAACTGGAGCAGCATCAGGGCAAATTGCTGCGGGCTTCAGTGGAACTCGCCAAGATGTGGCGCACCGAACGCTCCCTGCGGCGTCTCGAAGCCCTGCTGCTTGTGGCTGACCGCGAATCCTCCCTGCTCATCACCGGCAATGGCGATGTCATTGAGCCGGAAGACTCGATGCTCGCCATCGGCTCCGGCGGCAATTACGCCCTTGCGGCGGCCCGGGCGCTATACGGCCACACCGGGCTTGGCGCCAGGGAAATCGTAGAGCAAAGCCTTGGCATCGCCGCCGATATTTGCGTTTACACCAACCACAGCCTGTCCATTGAAGAACTTTCCATTGACTGACCGAGCCTGGCGAACAAGCGAATTGCGTCAGGGTCCGCCGGGAACGGTACCTGTATGTCCATGATGACGCCCAGAGAAATCAGCTCGGAACTCGACAAGCATATCGTCGGCCAGAACGACGCCAAGCGGGCGGTGGCCATTGCCCTGCGCAACCGCTGGCGCCGCCTGCGGCTCGACGAAGACATGCGCGACGAAATCACCCCCAAGAATATCCTGATGATCGGCCCCACCGGCGTCGGCAAGACCGAAATCGCCCGCCGCCTCGCCCGGCTTGCCAAGGCGCCGTTCATCAAGGTGGAGGCCACCAAGTTCACCGAAGTCGGCTATGTCGGCCGCGATGTGGAATCTATCATCCGCGATCTGGCGGACGAGGCGGTGAAGATGCTGCGCGAGGCGGAAATCCAGAAAGTCGAGAATCTGGCCATGGACCGGGCCGAGGAGCGTATCCTCGATGTCTTGCTGCCCCGGGCCAGGGAGCAGGAAGGCGAGCAGCGGGATTCGGGAGCGCGCCAGCTTTATCGCAAGAAACTGCGCGAAGGCGAACTCGATGACCGCGAAATCGAACTGCAGCTTGCCGAAACCCAGGCGGGAGTCGAAATCATGGCGCCGCCGGGTCTTGAGGAAATGACCAGCCAGTTGAAGACCATGTTCTCCAACATGAACAGCGGTCGCAAGAAGCTGCGGCGCATGCCCGTCAACGCGGCGCTGAAAGCCGTCTCCGAAGAAGAACAGGCAAAGCTGATCGACGAGGAGGAAATCCGTGCCCGGGCGGTGGAAGTCACCGAGCAGACCGGCATCGTCTTTCTCGATGAAATCGACAAGGTGACGACCCAGCACGAGTTGTCCGGCGCCAGCGTTTCCCGGGAAGGCGTGCAGCGTGACCTGCTTCCCCTGATCGAGGGCTCCACCGTCAAGACCAAGTACGGCATGATGCGCACCGATCACATCCTGTTCATCGCCTCGGGAGCATTCCACTTTTCCAAGCCTTCCGACCTGATTCCCGAGCTTCAGGGCAGGCTACCCATCCGGGTGGAGTTGCGGGCGCTGTCGGTGGAGGATTTCGAGCGCATCCTGGAAGAGCCGGACGCCTCGCTGACCGAGCAATACCAGGCCCTGCTCGCCAGCGACGGCCTGCGTCTCGAATTCGCCGAAGACGGCATCCGCAAGATCGCCGAAATCGCCTGGAGGGTGAACGAGCGCACCGAGAACATCGGCGCCCGGCGGCTGCACACGGTGATGGAGCGCCTGCTGGAGGAAGTGTCCTTCGGCGCGCCGGACATGGCCATCGCCAGCAACGGCAAGCTCGTCATCGACGCAGAATACGTGGAGAATCAGCTCGCCGACCTGGCCCAGGACGAAGACCTGGCGCGTTACATCCTGTAAGCGATGCACCCGGGCGGGCCCATGCCAGAGTCAACCCACCTCCGCGGCAAGCTTCCCGGTGCGGGCCGATGAGCCGGATTCCCGCGGGAATCAGACTGCACCGGGCCTCCGGGGTGCTGGCGCTCGAATACCCCGACGGCGACGAATGCCGCCTCGAAGCGGAATTCCTGCGGGTCCATTCTCCCTCGGCGGAAGTCAGGGGCCATGGCCACGGCCAGGAAGTGCTGCAGACGGGTAAGCGCGAGGTGCGTCTCACCGGCGTGGAAGCCGTGGGCAATTACGCCGTCAAGCTGAGTTTCGACGACGGCCACGACACGGGCATTTATAGCTGGGACTACCTCCATGAGTTATGCTCGCGCAAGGAGGAACTCTGGCGCGACTATCTCGACCGCCTGCGGGCGGCCCGGGCAAGCCGCGACCCGGCGGACCCCGGCGTGCAGATACTGCGATTCAGGCAACCCGAATGAGCGAGGCAGGCAAGACCGCCAACTTCGGCTACCGCAAGGTGCCGTACGCCGAGCGGCAATCCCGGGTGAACCGGGTATTCCACTCGGTGGCCCGGCGCTACGACATGATGAACGATCTCATGTCCCTGGGCAGCCATCGCCTGATCAAGCGTTTTACCCTGGAATCCAGCGCGGTGCGTCCCGGCCATGCGGTGCTTGACCTGGCCGGAGGCACCGGCGACATGGCCATGCGCTTCTCGCCGCTGGTGGGCCCGGAAGGCAGGGTGGTGCTGGCGGACATCAACGCCGACATGCTGGGAATCGCCAGGGACCGCATCATCGACCGCGGCCTGGCGAACAATATTGAACTCGTGCAGCTCAACGGCGAGGAGCTCCCCTTCGCCGAAGCGAGTTTCGACTGCGTCAATATCGCCTTTGGCCTGCGCAATATCACCGACCAGCCCAAGGCGCTGGCCGCCGTGGCGCGGGTGCTCAAGCCCGGCGGCAGACTGCTGGTGCTGGAGTTTTCCCGGGTCAGGAATCCCTGGCTGAGCCGGGCTTATGACGCCTGGTCGGCGCTCTGGCCGCCGGTGGGCAAGCTCGTTACCGGAGACGCCGACAGCTACCGTTATCTGGTGGAATCGATCCGGGTACATCCCGACCAGGAAACCCTGCTCGCCATGCTGGAAAGCGCGGGATTCGAGCAATGCCGCTGTGATGACATCATGAATGGCGTCTGCGCCCTGCACGTGGGACTGAAACCCGCACTTGCCGCGGGCTGAATTCCCCATGACGCTCGCCCTGGCCGGTACCGCGCTGCTGCTTCCCGTGGAAAAGGCGCTCAATGGCCTGCTCGACCAGGATCCCCACGCCCGCGGCGCCCTGGCCCGCTTCCGCGGCAAGCAGTTGGCGGTGCAAACTCCCCGGGCGGGATTCCATCTGCGCCTTGAAGAGCAGTATGTCCGACTCAGCCCATGGCGCCCGGAGGCCCTGCCGCAGCCTGTGGACGTCACCATCAAGGGTCCGGCAAGCGAGTTGCTCGCCTTGCTGACCGACCCGAAGCGGCCCATGGCCGGTCGCGGTATCCGCATGGAAGGAGACGCCGAGTTGCTGCTTGAGTTGCAAGGCGCCCTGCGCTCGCTCGACATCCAGTGGCAGGACCTGCTGCAACCGATTCTCGGCGATGTGATCGGCAACAGCCTGGGCGTCGCCGTGGCCGGCGCCCGCGATTGGACCCGCCAGGCCGGCGGCAATATCAGGCGCAATCTGGCGAATTACCTGCAATACGAAGCCGGCGTCATGCCCAGCCCCGAAGAACTCGCGGCCTTTGCCGACCGGGTGGATGCGCTGCGCCTGCGAATCGACCGCCTGCAGGCGCGTATCGAAAACCTGCCCGAAAGCGATCTTCTTCGAAAATCAGGCTGACCCGGCGGCGGGTTCAGATCCCCAGCCGCCTCACTCGGCCGGGGATTGTGCTGTCCAGAAAAAGACTTCCCAGTCGCGCAGAAGCTCCGCCCCCTCGTACACCGGTTCATCCACCGACCTGCCCGACTTGGCGCCCCATTGCTCGAGCATGGGCAGGCGCGCATCGCCCAGGATTTCAGTGGCGGTCATGGCAAAGGTCTCATCGCCGATTCGCAGCCAGCCGTCCCCGCCCCGGTCCCTCACGCGCTGGGCCCAGTAGCCCCCGTCCGGGCGGGTGGCGGTAATCACGCCATCGGAGGTGCCAACAAAGGAGAGGTAGACCACCAGCGGCGGGAAGCCGGCTTGCTTCATCATCAATGGGCCGGGAATCTCGTTGTGGGCGGTGAAGTCGGCCGGGGCCGGAGTGAGTTCCCCGCCAATGATGATACCCGGCGTTCGGCCAAGCCCCTGATTGGAAAGATACGGCGCGGTGAAAATCCAGCCCAGTAGTCCCGCGGTGATCACTACCAGGGCGGAGAGTCCGGCGATGCTGCGCTTGCTCATGGCAGAATCTCATTATTCAAATGGAAGGGACACCCAGTATAGCTGATTTGTGTGCTATCTTTGCTGCTCCGCTCAAGACCGCCATTTGGGCGTTCATTGTGACTTACCTGCCGCGCCTGATCAGGGTGCTCAACGTCATTGCGCGCTATCGGCTCGATGAGTTTCTACGGGGCCGGCGGCGCCTGCGTCTGCTGCGGGGTCTGCTGCGGATGTACCGTCTTCCGTTCGCCTTCGCCAAAACGCCGCCCGGTAATCGCAATGCGCGGCTGCGGCTCGCCATGGAAGAGCTTGGCCCGGTTCATGTCAAGTTCGGCCAGTTGCTTTCCACCCGCCGGGATTTTCTCGCCCCGGAACTCGCCGACGAACTGCGTCTGCTGCAGGATCGCGTACCGCCTTTCGAGCAACCGCCCATCGGCGAACTGGCCGGCGAACTGCTCGGCATGCCCGTGGAGGAGGCATTTGCCGAGCTTGACCCCCGGCCGCTCGCCTCGGCCTCGGTGGCCCAGGTGCATGCCGCCGTGCTGCATGGCGGCGAGGCTGTCGTGGTCAAGGTGATCCGGCCCGGTGTCGACGCAAGCATCGACGCCGACATCGAACTGCTCAAGGGCATGGCGGAATGGATCGACCGCGGCTTCTCCATCGGTCGCCGCCTGCGCCTCGTGGAAGTCGTGCGCGACTACGAGAAAACCATCAGGGATGAACTCAATCTGCTGCTTGAAGCCGCAAGCACCATGCGCCTGCGGGCCAATTTCGAAAACTCGCCCATGCTGTACGTGCCGAAGATTCACGCCGAATACAGCCGCCCCAGGCTGCTCGTGATGGAGCGCGTGCAGGGCATCCCGGTCACCGATGTGGCGGCGCTGCGGGAAGCGAAGGTCAATCTGCGCAAATTGGCGGAAAACGGCGTTTCGGTGTTCTTCACCCAGGTGCTCGAACACAATTTCTTCCACGCCGACATGCACCCGGGCAATATCCTGGTGAACCCGGAAGACCCGGAAAATCCGCGCTATATCGCGCTCGACTGCGCCATCATCGGCTCGCTCGGCCGGGCGGACCAGGACTATGTCGCCCGCAATCTGCTGGCGATCTTCCAGCGCGACTATCGCCGGGTCGCCGAATTGCATATCGCCTCGGGGTGGGTGTCCCGCAAGACCCGGGTCCACGATTTCGAGTCCGCCATCCGCAGCCTCTGCGAGCCGGTTTTCGAGCGTCCCCTGGGCGAAATCTCCTTTGCCGGCCTGTTGCTGCAATTGTTCATCACCGCCCGGCAATTCGACATGGAAGTGCAGCCATCCCTGGTGCTGCTGCAAAAAACCCTGCTGCACATCGAAGGGCTGGGGCGGCAGCTTTATCCCGAGTTGAACCTGTGGGAAACCGCCCTGCCGTATCTCGAAGCCTGGGAGAAAAAGCGCCTCAGCCCCCTCGCCTGGCTGGAACAGGTGCGGGGAAAGCTGCCCGACTGGGTCAGCGAGGCGCCATTGCTGCCCCAGCTTGCCTTCGATTCCGCCACCCGGGTGAACCAGCTTGTGGAAATCGGCGAAAGCCTGATTCGCCGCCAGGAAATCGCCACCCGCCAGCGAATGCGCAATCGGCGCCTGGCGCGGCGGGGTGGTATGCTCTGCCTGCTGCTGGCGGCCCTGGCCCTGCTATCCCCGGTGGCCGCAACGCTGCGGGAACTGCCCGGCCCAAGCCTCGTGCTGGCCCTTGTGGGCCTTGCCCTGTTACTTTTCACCCGATGAATGGAGGCTGTTACCTTGTCCTGGCTGGATGAAGTGAAATGGAACGAAAAGGGCCTGGCTCCCGTGGTAACCATGGAAGCCAACACCGGCGAATTGCTCATGCAGGCCTGGGCGAACCGCGAAGCCCTGGCGGCCACGGTGGCCGAGAAGCGGGCGGTATACTGGTCGCGCTCCCGTTCGCGTATCTGGCGCAAGGGCGAAGAGTCGGGTCACATCCAGAAACTGGCAGGCATTCTGCTCGACTGCGACGGCGACACCATCTGTTACCAGGTGGAACAGACCGGCGGCGGCGCCTGTCACACCGGGCGCCGGACCTGCTTTTTTCGCAGGCTGGAAAACGACGCCTGGCGGCTGCTCGAACCGGACGACGATGAAAACCGGACAGGGCGACTCCCATGAGCGGCAACAACACCCTGGCGCAACTCGAAGCGACCCTGGAAGCGCGCAAGTCGGCAGCGCCGGAAGAATCCTATGTGGCGAGCCTGTACCAGAGCGGATTGAACAAGATCCTGGAAAAGGTGGGCGAGGAAGCCATCGAGGTCATTCTCGCCGCCAGGGATGCGGAGAACGGCGGCGCCGAGCAGCGCCGGGAAGTCGTGGCGGAAACCGCGGACCTCTGGTTTCACTGCATGGTCATGCTCTGCAGCCTCGGCCTGAGCCAGGGGGAAGTATTGGCCGAACTGGAAAAACGATTTAAGATGTCGGGTCACGAAGAGAAATCTTCACGGGAGGCATAACATGGGTATCGGTGGAATAGGCATCTGGCAACTTCTGATCATCCTCTTGATTGTGGTAATGCTGTTTGGCACCAAGAAACTTCGCACGCTCGGCTCCGACCTCGGCGGCGCCCTGAAAGGATTTCGCAATGCCATGAAGGATGAGGACCCGGAAGGGAAAGGCAAGCAGGATGAAATCGAAGACCAGACCGCGCCCGCGGGGGTTGAACCTGCCGGCGCCGCATCCAGGGCCGCCAAGAGCGAGTAGCGCACCGGCGGATCACTCCGGCGCGGGGCTGGCGCATGCCCAGTATCCATTCAACTGAACTGCTGCTGATCCTGGTGGTCGCGCTGCTCGTGATCGGGCCCGAGCGGCTGCCGGCGGCCATTCGCACGGCAAGCCTCTGGGTCGGTCGCTTCCGGCGCAGTTTCTACAAGGTCAAGTCCGAGATCGAGCGCGAACTCAATGCCGACGAAGTCCGGCGGCAGTTGCACAATGAATCGGTGCTTGCCGATATCCGCGACGCCAGGTCCGATGTGCGGAAAGTCGCCGGTGAAGCGCGCAGTTCGGTGAACAAGATCGTCAATTCAAAGGATTTCGACCCCGGCGCCTCCCCCGCCACCGAAGAGCAACAGCGAAATGCCGCGCTGGAAAGGGAGGCTGCAGTGAGTGGAGCGGGAGCGGAGACGGAGATTGGGACCGAATCGGAAGCCGAAACCCAATCCGGCGCTGGCGCCGAAGCCGGCTCTGAAGAGCGCGAACCGCAAGCCTCCCCCGCCACCACTGAAACCACCGCCGAAGCCGTCAAATGACCTCGGCCGAAGACGAGAAGGAACTGACCCTGATCGACCACCTGGTCGAACTGCGCGATCGGATCATGAAATCCCTGATCGCCGTGGTGGTGCTCTTCCTTGCCCTGTTCTATTTCGCCAATGATATCTACACCTATGTCGCCAGCCCGCTGATCTCCGCATTGCCGGAAGGCACAAGCATGATCGCGGTGGACCCCACCTCGCCTTTTTTCGCGCCTTTCAAGCTGACTTTCTACGCGGCGGTGTTTCTTGCCGCGCCCTACATCCTCTACCAGATGTGGTCATTCATCGCGCCGGGCCTGTACAAGAATGAAAAGAAGCTCGCCATTCCGCTGTTCATTTCCAGCGTGGTGCTGTTCTACGCCGGCATCGCCTTCGCCCGCTATGTGCTGTTCGGCATCGTGTTCCGATTTTTTATCTCGGTGGCCCCGGAAGGCATCCAGGTGGCGCCGGATATCAGCAGCTTCCTGAGTTTCGCCCTGACAATCTTCCTCGCCTTCGGCCTGGCCTTCGAGATTCCCATTGCGGTCTATCTCTGCATCTGGGCCGGTCTCGCCGAACCCGAAGCACTGGCCGGCAAACGACCCTATGTGGTGGTGGGTTGTTTCGTCGTCGCCATGCTGCTCACGCCCCCGGACCCCTTCACCCAGTCCATGCTCGCCCTGCCCATGTGGGCCCTGTTCGAACTCGGCATCGTAGCCGGCAAAATGGCCCGCAAGCGACAGCGGGAGGACGAGGCGAACGAGGCGCAGTCGGTGTAATCAATGAAAAGATAGCTTCTGCGACCAGGCTCCTTGCTTCTGTGCTTACCGGTTGACATTTTCTAAAGGAAGAATAAACTTAGCTCGACTTAGCTAATCGAGTACTCAGATGAATGTCAACATGCACGAGGCGAAATCGCAACTCTCCCGTCTGGCTGAACTCGTTCACCAGGGCGAAGAGGTCGTGATTTGCAAGGCGGGTGAGCCATGGCTGCGGTTATTGCCGTATAACGAATGCCTGCAGGAACGGAAACCCGGCCGACTGAAAGGGCAGATCTGGATGTCTGATGATTTCGAGGATGAGGACGAGGAACTTGCCGAAGCCATGGAAAATTCGAAGATTTTCCCGGACGAGGGCTGACGATGAGTCGGCTGTTGCTGGACACCCATTCACTCCTTTGGTGGCTGAGCGATGTTCCCAAGTTGGCTGAGGATGCACGGGCCGCAATCGCCAATCCAGGAAACGATGTCTTTGTTAGCGCGGTCAGCGGATGGGAAATCTCCGCGAAGCGGGCCAAGGGGCGGATAACCGCACCAGAAAATCTGGCCGCACTGATCGAAGAGGAAGGATTCACCCATTTGCCGTTGTCCTTCCATCACGCCGAACAGGCGGGATGTCTCCCGCCACACCATCGCGACCCGATCGACCGGATGCTTGTCGCCCAGGCCCAGGTAGAGAAACTGATCATCGTGACCAGAGATGCGTCCATCCCGCTCTATGGCGTCCGAACGATGGCCGCGTAACTTGCGGTCGCAAGGAAACCGGGCAATCCCCCAATAGACACCCATCCTGCCAGATCAGGAATCTCCAATACCTTTGGTCCGAGGATTGCGGGTATCTTTTTGCTACGCCGCCCGTGCCAGTACCGGCAAGGGCCTGCGCCCAAGCTTCTCCAGCGCCATGCCGCCCACCGAGGCCGGGCCGGTGAGTTTTATCCTCGCGGATTCGCGACCCGCCAGATATGGAGGCATTATGCCGAAACTCGGTGTGAATGGGTTCTCCCGATTGCTTCTCATGGCTGCGGTTCCGTGAAGTTCCCGGCCGATCCGGTAGTTCCGGCCATAGCCTGGTCGCTCAAGGCTATGCTTCGCGAGGGTCGTCGTGATCGGTCAGCTTATGATATTGGCGGTGCAGCCAGACCTTGTACTTGTGGTGGTGGGCGAACTCCACAAATATGCGGGAAAAAATCAGCACCTGGAACAAGTGGAAGCTGATATCCGTCATTACAGCCGGACCTTCATTTCCCTGCCGAATCGAGTCAAAGCCGCTGACAACTGCTATCAACAAGAGGATAGACAGGGCTTTCCAGCCAAAGTAGCCACTATAGCGGCCCGTTTTCATATCCCACACAACTGCTGGCAGAAAATTGATCGATGTCATCACGATCAGCACGATCATGAGCGAATCCAGTAGGGTCAGTGGGTATTCCATAATGTTCTCTCCTGAAGGAACCGGCTAATCCCTAACTCAGATTGCCGGTCAATTCGCAAGAATTCCAAAAAGATTGCCGGGGACGGCATGATCCGTCCCCGGCTTGAATGTGCTTTACATCTTCGACAGAGCAATTTTGTTGCTATAACAACCCTGTCACGATGAATACCACCTTGGCATCCGGCCTGTTGCCTGGTCGCTCAGCACCATGCTCCCAACGGAATACGCCCCGAACATCAGTCTGCTGGCACCCGTGGCCACAGCCGCCACGCCGCCATACACACCTGATGCAGCGCCAAGAAGCCCGCCGACAACCGCCCCTTGTATTCCGGCATCGCTGTAGCCGTTGATAGCTCCCCCGATAGCGCCTATCGCAATTGATACATGCAATACGCCGCCATCCACCTGCTCCATCTCTTCGTACGTAAGTTCTCTCATCGATCTTCTCCTGTAGCTGAGTTGAGTTAAGCCTTGCTTGCAGCTAAAGGTTAGTAAAGATTTTTCGGACCTGCGTAATTTCGAGCGGAAAAATTTTTGAGGCCCCGAAAATCCCGGATCTGGCATCCCTTCGACTCTCGTCGGAGCGTAACGGCATAGCAAACGGATATTCTGAGTATATCTATAAATTGAAGGAAAATTCCTATTTTCCCTGAACTTCCCGATCTCCCGCCTCTGCTTCCTGGTGGGACGGCTCGGCCAGAACCAGTGAGCGGGCCGGGATTTGCGCTCCGCTGCGAGTTCCTCGCGTTGGCGGAAGCGGTGGGGTGCGGGCCCAAAACCGGATTGCCGTTCGCGCTGAAAGATTACCTGGATTGGTGGACTGGACCGGGCGGCTGGTGCGTCCGGACAGGAAGGGGGCGTGTGTGTGTTGCGGCAACGTGTGATTTTCGGAGATAATGCTGGCAGCTTGAGCCGATGACTCCGGGGAGGACTTCCGGCAACTCTTCAATAGGGGGCTTGACAATGAAAGCGAACGGACAGGACCATAATATGAACCGAACCGAACCGAACCGAACCGAACCTGATCGTCCGGCCCCGACCGGATTCCGTCTATCCGCTTCCGGGCGCCGCCGCCCAAGGCGATCTGCCTCCCCGACTGATCCCTCCGCTTCCACAGGTTGCCGCTTCCGGGCAAATCACATGAATGCCGTAGCCAAAGTTCCACGCGCCGGCCAACGCCGGCGGCGCGGTTCGCTGGTGGCCCTGCTGTGCCTGCCGCTGCTCGCGGGCTTCGCCACGGGGGCGCATGCCCAGACCTTGTCGGTTTCCCCGCCCGCCAACGCGGACGAGGGGGATTCCGGCACGAGGGTCCTTGAGTTCCCGGTGACTCTGTCCTCGGCGGTTTCGTCGACTGTCCTGTACAAACTCTGCTTTTCCGGCACGGCAACCATTGACTTGACCCAGGTCAACCTCATTCCCGCTAGCGCCGATTACCAAGTTGTGGACACATCCGGCGATCCTCCGGCACCAACCTCAACTAATTGCATCAATGACTCGATTGCGCCAAACAGCGTCAGTGCAACGCACGGCATCTCCATCCGGGTGAAGGGCGATACCATTCCCGAGAGCGACGAGACGGTGGTGGCGACACTTTCCGGCCTACTTTTGCCCTCAGGCGTTACCTTAGGCACCTCCACCGCGACCCACACGATCCGGAACGACGACGGCGCGGTGCCGGAGATCACGATCTCCGGCGGCGCGGCGGTGACGGAGGGCGGGACCGCGCGGTTCACGGTGAACGCAAACCCGGCTCCGTCGGTGAATGTGAAGGTCAGCTTCACGATCTCGGAGGACACGAGCGGCGGTCAGGAGTTCCTGCACCCGAGTGTCAAGAGCATCGGCGTTTTTGCCACCACCATCTCCGCCAACCAGACCTCGGCGACCTTCGACCTCCTCACTTCGGGGGATTCGACGGACGAGCCGAACGGCAGGGTGACGTTGACGCTGAGCGCCGGCCTCGGCTACACCATCGGCACCCCGTCCTCGGCCTCGATGACGGTCAACGACAACGATGCCCCGACCCTGTCCATCCGCGCCCCTTCGCCTGCCAGAGCGAACGAGGGGAACTACACCCGCAACCTCGCCAACAATTTTCAAGTCAGCCTGTCGGCTGAGACTGTCATCGGCAACGTCGATTTCCGGGTCTGTTTCAGTGGCACGGCAACGCTTGATACCGACAGCATCAACGACTTTCCCTCCGGCACGGACTACCAGGTCTTTGTCAGCGGCAACAACCAGCACAGCAATTGCGCCGATGGACAAATTCGTTCCGGCCGGACATCGACCACCACCCCCCCCGGGATCAGGATAAACGGTGACACCGTTTTCGAGCCTGACGAGACGGTTATCGCGACGCTGACCCTGCGGGGAAGCCCGCCCCCGGACGTCTCGGTGGGCACCGCCACGGCGACCTACACGATCCTGAACGACGACCTGCCGCCCTACAGCACCACTGACTTCATCACACCTTCGGCAAACGCCGACCTGGCGGGTCCCGAGGGGGACCGGCAGCACTTCGCGATTCTGCGCAATGTCGTTACGAGTTCAGGTATCGTGCCGTCGTCCAATGCCTATGGCTTTCAACTCTGTTTCACCGGCACCGCCAGGCCGAATGTGGACTACTCGGTGGCCAACCACGCCAACCACCCCCTGGAGATTGACCAGAACGGCTGTTCAAAGGCTAATGACGGGGACCAGGGGACCGCCAGGCCCGCGGGCTTCGACAGGACGAATTTCTACATTAACTATTTGCGTGACGGCGAAACCGAAGGGGACGAATCGATCATCGTCACGCTGAAGAATGCGATGGGTACCAGATTGTACGGTGACAATTCACGCAAGGTGTCCTACGGGAACAGCCTGACCTTCACCATCAAGGACCCGGCTCCGCAGCCAAAGTGCGAGGCTGCAAGATCGACCGACAGCTACGCCAGGTCGACCTACGGCGCGCTGATCGACAAGATGTGCGAATGGAGCGACCGGGAATGGGGAAATGACCGCAGACGCTGGGATCGGGCGTTGCTGGCGTTCGGGGTTGGTCTGCCGCGATATTCGCAGTCGGCATGTCAGGCGGAGAGGGACGGAGACGATGACAGGCACATCAGGGCTGGGCGCCTGCAGGACTACTCGTGCGGTCCGATGAAAGCGGAGGAGGCGCAGGTCTATGCCGACAAGCCTTGGCGGGGCTGGTATGAGGAAGTCGGGGGGCATACCGTCGCGTCCGCGCTGAGGGACCTGGAGAGTCGCTCGCCACAGATGGAGGGCGGCGTCGGCGACGGCGATTCCACGAAAGACGGCGACACGGACAACATGAACGCCCAAACCGACAACACCCAGCAACCGCCGGACTACGGCGAACTGAAAGCCAGGGTGAAAACGTGGGCCGGGGAACAGGACGCGAACAGCGACCACGCCCGCCGCTGGAACCGCGTGCTGGCCGCCCTGGGCGATCCGGACGCCATCGACGACGGCTACAGCCCCATGACCGCCGCGGAGGCCCAGACCTATGCGAACAGAGGCTGGACCCGCTGGGACGATGTGGTTGCGGCCCTGACCGAATTGGAAACCAGGGCGGCCGCGGAAACCCAGGCCGAAACCGAGCCCGAGCCACCGCCGCCCGATCCCGAACTGAGCCTGTCGGCCGGTTCCGCCGTGGACGAGGGCGCGAGCGCGTCGTTCACGATCCACGCCGACGCCGCCCCCGCCGCCGACCTGACGGTAAGCGTCAGCGTCGCCCAGAGCGGCGACTGGCTGGACTCCCCCGGCGCGGGAACCCGTACTGTCACCCTGGCCGCGGGCGCGACAACCGCCAGCATTGATGTCGCCACGGTGAACGATGGCGCCGACGAGCCCGACGGCTCCGTCAGCGTCACCCTGGGCAGCGGCGCGGGCTACACGGTGGCGGCGTCCCCGAACGACACGGCCTCGGTGACCGTGCGCGACGACGACGATCCGCCGCCCCCGCCTCCGCCGGCAGTCACCCAGGGCACTTGTGTGAGCGTTCCCCAGTGGAAGACCGTCAAGGGCTACTACGATGCCAACGCGAACCGTTCCCCGAACTACGGCGCCAACTGGTACCGCGTGCTGATCGCGTATCGACAGGACCGCGGCGACCAGACCCTGCCCGCCTGGGTGGGCCAGACGGCGGAGCCGACCGCCGCCTACACCGCGGAGGAAGCGGAGGACGGCGAAAAGGTCTGGTCCGGCTGGACGCCGGTGCGCATTGTGTTGCAGTGTCTGGAAAAAACCTACGGCAGTTCGACGGACTCCGTCATCGGCGGCGTCCCGCCGATGGGCCAATCCGGCGAAGTCGGCACCGCGAATCCTGACGAGGCAAGGGAGAGGAATCGCTGGAATCCGCTAACCGACCCGGCGGGATTCGAGCCGGATGCGATGCCCGATTTCGCCGCCGGCGCCTGCGTATCCCCGCAACTGCGATCCGATGCCGTGGCAAGAGCCAACGAAACCTGGCGCGGCGCGGCCCACGTGGAGCGCTGGCTGCGGGTGGCGCGGACCTTCTCCGGCGGCGCCAACGACGCGACGGTGGTCACCCCCGCCGAAGCAGGCTTCCACGCCGCGGCGGGCCAGCCCGGCTGGCTCCCCGTGGCCGACGCGCTCG
>JAJDVS010000077.1 GCA_022825945.1 Pseudomonadales bacterium | reverse complement strand
TTCGAGTTCGAGGGAGGAGATGTTTTCGCCGCCGGAGATGATGATGTCCTTGGAGCGGTCCTTGATCTGGCAGTAGCCGTCCTCGTGCCAGACGGCCAGGTCGCCGGAATGGAACCAGCCGCCGTTGAAGGAAGCTTCGGTAGTGCGCGGGTTTTTCAGGTAGCCCTTCATTACGAGGTTGCCGCGCATGAAGATTTCGCCCATGGATTTGCCGTCCTTCGGTACGGGCTGCAGGGTTTCCGGGTCGGCCACCATGAGTTCGTCCTGCAGGGGCGCCCGCACGCCCTGGCGGGCGAGCTTTTCGGCGCGGCCGTCGATGTCGAGTCCGGCCCATTCTTCCTGGGGTTCGCAGACCACGCAGGGGCCGTAGGTTTCGGTAAGACCATAGGCGTGAACCACGGCAAAACCCATCTTTTCCATGCCGGCGATCACCGTGGCCGGCGGCGCCGCGCCCGCGGTCATGGCGCTGATCGGGTGGTCTATGCCCCGGCGCAATTCCTCCCGGGCGTTGATCAGGGTGTTGAGCACCACCGGCGCGCCGCAGAAATGGGTGACCCGGTGACGCTTGATGGCGTCGAACATCGCCTCGTCCCGGACATGGCGAAGACAGACATTGACGCCGGCCACCACGGCGAGGCTCCAGGGGAAGCACCAGCCGTTGCAATGGAACATGGGCAGCGTCCAGAGATAGACCGGATGGGTCGTCATTTGCCAGCACAACACATTGGAAACCGCATTCAGGTAGGCGCCGCGATGATGGAAAACGACGCCCTTGGGGTCGCCGGTGGTGCCCGAGGTGTAATTGAGGGTGATGGCCTGCCATTCGTCCTCGACCTGAAAGCAGCGGTAGTCCGGGTCGCCCCTGGCGATAAAGGCTTCGTAGTCCTGCTCGCCGAGCAATTCGCCGCCTTCGTAGTACGGATCGTCGATGTCGATCACGAGAATTTCATGCTCCACCAACTCTAGCGCCGCCTTGATGGTGACGCTGTGCTCCCGGTCGGTGAACAGCACCCTGGTTTCCGCATGGCCGAGAATGAAGGCGATGGCTTTCGGGTCGAGGCGGGTATTGAGTGCGTTGAGCACGGCGCCGATCATGGGCACGCCGAAATGCGCCTCGAAGGTTTCCGGCGTATTGGCGCCCATGAAGGAAACCGTGTCGCCCTTGCCGATGCCGATTCGGCCCAGGCTTGAGGCGAGCAGGCAGCAGCGCGCATAGGTCTGCGCCCAGGTGCGGGTCGTGTCGCCGTGGATGATCGAGGTTCGGTCCGGATACACGCTGGCGCAACGCTCGATGAAACTCAGGGGCGTCAGATGCGCGAAATTGGCGGCGTTCCGGTCCAGGGATTGTTCGTAGATGTTTTCGCGATTCATGGATAGAATTTTCCGATTCGATTCACAGGAAATCCATATCCCCGGCGGTGAGCCACCAGGCGCCGGCGGGGAGTTTCGCATCCGGGCCGGGGTTCCAGGCATTGAAGGGTATCTCAATACCCAAATCCTTCACAATTCGGCCCTGCCAGCCCAGCCGCCGAACCCAGGCCGCGGTCAGCCACATCACCAGTGCGCCCGGCTCAGGGCGGGCGTCAACCCAGCGCCTTGTTGCGCCGGCGGCTTGGTCCATGCTTGCCAGGGGGGCCACCAGATCCATCAGCAGCCATTGTTCCTCATGGCGTTTCAGCACGGCGATGGCCCGGGCCTTGCCGGCCTGCCGCAGCAGCAGGGGGAAATAGCTTGCGCCATGGGGGTGGCTGGCGTAACGCCAGTTGAGATAGGCCCCGTGACGCTTGCCGATGACGCCCTCGCGAAAATCCCGGCGCATGGCCCGCCACAGATCGTCGGCGGCTTTTTCGTGGGCTGGCTGTTCCGGGGCCAGCGGCTCGATTTGCCAGTTGACGGGCGGCGCTTCGGACTCGGGAATCGCCAGTTCCACATAGTCGTCCACCTTGCCGTACAGGCCGAGCCGCATGGCGGTTTTCATCACCGGCTTGTTGGGAAAGCCAAAGCCGAGCGCGTGATTGACGGTATAGCCGATTTCCCGCTCGAACAGCGTTGCCGTGAGATGAAAATACAGGCTGTTGCGGCCGTACTCGCGCCGCACCGCCGGTTTGACCATGACGTCGCAGCCCTGGAAGGCGAGTTGATCCTGTCCGAAGTAATCGATCTCCCGCGCCACGCCGCCGTAGTGGGCGATGACCGGACCTCCAGGCGCCTGTCGGGCCACGATAGCCGTGCCCCTGCCCGCCCCGTACTTCCAGCGCCACAGGGCGGGGTCGAACTCTCTGTGGAAGCTTTCCCGGAATATCCCCGCAACCTCTTCCGGCTCGAAAGAGGAAATATCGCCGAGTTCCAGTTCGCTCCAGGGGCCGCCGGAAGAAGTATCGAGATCGAAAACAAAGCACTCGAATCGCCTGTGTCCGGAATCAAACTCCGCCGCCAGCGCGTCCAGTTCCCGGATCAGGTCGCCCATGGCGCCGGCGGACGCCGTCTGTCGCCGGGGTCCCAGTCCCCGCAGCAGGGACTGCAGCCAGGCCGCCGGAGGAAAGCGGAAACTTGCTGAATCCCACGCAAGCAATTGCTGCGCGCTGGCAATCGACTGCCGCGCCTTGTCGGTCCAGTCCGCCTGATCGATCAACTGGAATCCCAGCCGGCTCGACAATTGCAACAGGGAAAATTCCGTGGGCAGGCCCGACTTCCAAATCGTCTCCACATCGCGCAGGAATTCACCGGCGACAATCAACCGGCCGCCATCCCGCAGCAGGCTCCGGGCCCGGCATAGGCGGCCCATCTGTTCGCGGTAGTGACAGGTTCCGCCGCTGACGATGCAGTCCCAGGGAGCTGAGCCGACCGCCGGACTATCTTCATCCAGCCCGCGCAATACTCGCCAGCCCGGTTCGAGCCACCGCGCCAGATTCGCCTCAAGCCCCGAACCGGCCGCATCCGCTGCCGGCAGATATTCCGGCCCAGGCAAATCCCCGGCGGCGAAAGCGCCGGATTCCGCAGATTGCAATAGGTTCCTGAGCAGTTCCCGGGAGCCGCCGGAAAGTCCGAATGTCATGAGAAGCGGAGTATGCGGTCAAAGGCTCCGCAATATAGCCCGCAAAGCGGAATTTTCACAGGCCCGACCCACCTGGTGGTGTTGTGGCTTCGATCCGTTCACGCGCCTGGCAGTAATTTCCATTCAACTAAGTATTCTCTGAAAAATTCCATCCATGGAATTTTTCATTGTCGCAAAACAAAAGCGTGGTTTTGTTTTGCTCACGAATTCAATGGCTTACTCCAGTTACGGAGCGTAGCTCCGTACCGTTGCGGCCGCGCTCGAAGCTGCGCTTCGAAAACGCTTGCCTTCACCCATCGAATTCGACGGCACTTCCATGTGCCGCAGGGAAGCTCTGACTTAATCAGAGCTTCCCTAATTTTTCCCGAAATTACGCATATCCTTACTTCCCCTCCTATCCTTCACGCATGACAGAAGGCACGACCGCCCCCTGGGAGCCTGCGCCGCGGGCTCCCAGGGGCAGCCGGCCAACTGATTTCGTGGAAAACTGGAGTTCTCATGGAAGCCGAGGATATACTGACCGCAACGCACAAACTGGAAAAGTCCGGCATGACCCGCTCTCAGTCGGAAGCCATCGCCAAAACCATCATCACCGCCGTGGAGCCGTTGGCTACCAAGGCCGATGTGGAATCCAGCATTGATTCCTTGAAGGAGCAAATGGCCACCAAGGCCAACCTGGAATCCGCCATTAAATCCTTGAAAATATGGTTGTTGATTATCTTGCTCGGCATGCACGGGTCGCTGCTGGCCGTTGCCGTCGGCATAGCGCTCACTTTGTTTCAATTCGGCGTCGGGGGCTGATTCGACCGGGATGAATTCCGCGACTCGGTTCAGTGGGCTACGGGCCATCGGAGGAAAAATGGCCCGCGAATGGGTTCGGGCGAGAATTGAGAACAAGAACTGCGAAATTGCTGCCGGCCGGGTGCCAACCGGTGTCATCGAATCCATCGAGTGGCGTGGTGTTCGAGACTGGGCGGACCGGCCTTGCTTCGTTGCTGTTTGCCATCTTGCGTCCCCGCGACGCCAGGGCGGCGTTGGTGGATGCCGAAACTGTCCGGGTGATGTACGGGAAACGGCCCGTCATCGTGCCGCATAGCATTCTGGATGAAGTTGAAGTCACCGATGGCCTGATTTGGTCTCGTGTGCACCTTCGCTATAGCTCCGGCAGGGCGCGGATATCCGGGCTGTCGCGGGAATCCGCAGACGTGTTGGCCGAGGCGGTGGAAACCGCGAGGTACGACTGGTGGCAGCGGGTCCTCGCTTCGCTTGTCGAAACGCTCAAGCTTGCCCACGACCGCATTGCCACGCTTGCCGACCCGCCAAAGTACTTCACCATGGCGGAAATGCGGGATCTTGAGCTCCAAGCACAGAATGCCACCAGCGAGACTGGGCAGCACTGGCCGGAAGCGCTCGCGGATGCCCCGGAGATCCGGATGCTGCAGGAAACCCTCGCATTCCTGGCGGCGCCCGAAGAAGCACGAAAGAACGCCAACGACGCCTACATCGCCAACGAACTCATCCGCTCGCGAAAGCTGCTCGACACGATCGAGGCCCGGCCACTCACCGAAGAGCAACGCAAGGCCGTCGTCATCGACGAACAACACAATCTCGTAATCGCGGCCGCCGGCAGCGGCAAGACCTCAGTCATCGTGGCCAAGGCTGGATGGCTTCTCCGCAGAATGTACCGAAATCCGTCCGAACTTCTCCTGCTCGCTTTCGCCAAAGACGCAAGCAAGGAAATGAGGGAACGACTTCACGCCCGTCTCGGCGCCGAAACCGCCCGCCGCATCAGAGTCAGCACTTTCCACGCTCTCGGCATGGCAATCATCGGCAAAGCCGAAGGCAAGCGCCCTTCCCTGTCCCCGGTGGCTGAAAGCAACAAGAATTTGCTCGAGTTACTGAAAAACATCGTCGCGGACCTGTTCACCGACTCAAGGCTCTCGAAAATCCTCCGAAGCTGGTTCCAGGGCGAGTTTGCGCCCTACGCGAGCGAGCACGAGTTCAAGAATTGGGGCGAGTATTGGGACTACATCCGCAAGTTCGACATCCGCTCGCTCCAGGGCGAATCCGTCCGCAGCTTCGAGGAATGCGAGATCGCCAACTTCCTCTATCTCAATGGCGTCGAATACCAATACGAAGCGCCTTATGAACACGAAACCGCCACATCGAAACATCGCCAGTACAGGCCCGACTTCCATCTGCCTGAACATGGCGTCTACATCGAGCATTTCGGGATTGACGCCAACGGGAAAACCGCGTCGTTCGTCGACCAGGAAAAGTACCTCAAGGACATGGAATGGAAACGTGAAACACACGCCAAGAACGAAACGACACTGATCGAGACCTACAGCCATGAACATGTGGACGGCAAACTGCTGCGCAATCTCACGGACAAATTGGCGGAACATGGCGTCTGCCTTGCTCCGCTCCCGCAAGAGAAGGTTTTCGAAGTACTCCAGCAGCAGGAAAGGCTCGATCCGTTCACGCGCCTGGTGGCGACATTTCTGCAGCACTTCAAGGGCAGCCGGTTGTCCTTGCCCGAATTGGCCCGGCGAGCGGCGAGTCACAGGCATCCGGCGCGGGCGATGGCATTCGTGGCCGTATTCGGCCCGATATACGAGCGATACCGGGGATCACTCGATAATTCGGAAGAAATCGACTTCCACGACATGATCAACCGGGCGACCGAGCTGGTGGAATCCGGGCGTTTCCGCAGCCCGTTCAAATACATCCTGGTCGATGAGTTTCAGGACATCTCGCCCTCGCGCGCAGCCTTGCTCAAGGCCCTGCTCGACAACTCTCCCGGCGCACGACTGTTCGCCGTCGGCGACGACTGGCAGGCGATCTACCGGTTCGCCGGCTCGGACATCGCGGTCATGCAGGAATTCGGCGAGCGCTTCGGCGATTACGAGCGGATCGACCTGGAAACGACGTTCCGCTGCTCCGATCACATCGCCGAGGTCGCCACTGAATTCGTGTTGCGCAATCCCGCGCAAATCCGCAAGAAAGTCCGCTCCGCGAACAAGGCGAACCGGCCCGCCGTGCAGATCGGTCTCCCTGACGACAAAAGCCTCTCATTACTGAAAGAAGCGCTCGACAGAATTGCCGACGATGCGCGCCGGCACGAAGGAACCTCGGAAGTGCTGCTGCTGGGCCGATACAAGCATCTTCGGCCTCGCCCTTCCCATTTGGCAACGCTGAGATCCCAATTCCCGGGACTGCGCTTCTCCTGGCGGACCATTCATGGCGCCAAGGGACTTGAAGCGGACTACGCCGTGGTGCTCGGCGTTTGCACCGGCAAGTACGCATTTCCTTCGGAGATTGACGACGACCCACTGCTCAGCCTGGTGCTGGCGGCGCCGGACACCCATCCGAACGCGGAGGAACGGCGCCTGCTTTATGTCGCGCTCACGCGGGCCAGGCAGCAAGTCTTTCTGCTGGCCGACGGTGGCGCGCCGTCCTCTTTTGTCAGCGAATTGACCGGGCGCGGCTACGATGTCGAGGTATTCGGCCGCCCGCCAGTGGGGGATGTCGCGTGTCCAAGGTGTGCCAGAGGAAAGTTGCTGCGTCGGGAAAATGCCAAAAATAGCAACATCTTCTATGGTTGCTCGAACTTTCCGCATTGCGAATACACAGCACGCGCCTGCCCGAAGTGTGGTACAGGATTGTTGGTCAAGACCGATGGTTCCTGGCTCTGCCGGGATTGCGGCGCGGACATCCAAACCTGCCCTGCCTGCGATGGCTGGCTCGAAGAAAGAATGGGCAAATACGGTCGATTCCATGGCTGCTCGAACTACCCGGAGTGTCGCTACAGGCAAAATTTACAAGACCAGCGTTCAGGGTAACGGCTGCGGACAATCCGTCCGCACATGAGGCAAACCTATCGCAATACCGTGTTTATCCGGTCAAACCGAACGACCGAGCCTGAAAAAGCCATTCATTCAACCAATTTCACCTGAAGTTACGCATTTCCACAATTACCTTCCTATTCTTTATGACTGAAGGCACGGCGGCCCGCTGGGGGCAGCCGGCCAACTGATTTCGTGGAAAACTGGAGTTCTCATGGAAGCCGAAGATATACTGACCGCAACGCACAAACTGGAAGAGTCCGGCATGACCCGCTCCCAGTCGGAAGCCATCGCCAAAACCATCATCACCGCCGTGGAGCCGCTAGCCACAAAAGCGGACCTGCAAGCCACCAAGGCCAACTTGGAATCCAGTATCGATTCCCTGAAGGAGCAAATGGCCACCAAGGCCGATCTGGAATCCGCCATCAAATCCTTGAAGATATGGTTGTTGATTATCTTGCTCGGCATGCACGGGTCGCTGCTGGCCGTTGCCGTCGGCATAGCGCTCACTTTGTTTCCATTCGGCGTCGGGGGCTGATTCAATCGGGATGAATTCCGCGACTCGGTTCAGCAGGCTACGGGCCATCGGAGGAAAAATGGCCCGCGAATGGGTTCGGGCGAGAATTGAGAACAAGAATTTCGAAATCGCTGCCGGCAGAGCAGCAACGAGAGCCATCGAAATCGCCGAGTGGTGTGGTATTCGAAGCTAGGAGCCTGCGCCCACGGAACGCTGGGGCATCGCCGGTGGATGCCGAAACCGTCCGGGTGACGTTCGTTCGTGAAATGGTCCCTTTATCGACCGATCCTTCCGTCGAGTGCTATCCTCCCACCCCAAGCCGGGCAAGGTGCAGCCACTTGAACAACGGGGACCTGAACTGGATCACCAATTACATCTGGGGGATCGCCGACGACATCCTGCGCGATCTCTACGTTCGCGGCAAGTATCGCGACGTGATCCTGCCGATGACGGTGCTACGCCGGCTCGATGCGGTGCTGGAGGACAACAAGCAGGCCGTCCTCGACATGAAGGCCGCGCTCGACAAGACCAAGGTCGTGGAACAGGATGCCGCGTTGCGTCAGGCTGCCGGTCAAGCTTTCTACAACACCTCCCCGTTCACCTTGCGCGACCTGCGCGCTCGTTCCAACCCGCAGCAACTTAGGGTTTGTTAACACTATCGCAGTGACTCGACTATAAGCACGAAGACGATGAATCCAAGGAAGACGACATCGAGTTTCTCGAAGCGCGAAAAAATTCGGCGGAAGCCCTTCAGACGCCGAAACAGCCGTTCGACCTCGTT
>JAJDVS010000088.1 GCA_022825945.1 Pseudomonadales bacterium | reverse complement strand
GGCGTTTCAGATTGAGGGCGGACCCGTGGGCGGAGGTCGAATCAGGCGCAGACGCTTCAGCGGCGCTTGTCTTGCGGATTGAATTGCCGCGGAGGCCGCGGCGACGAACACTGGCGCGGCGAGATTTGCAGTCGGTACGAGTCCTTCCTGTGCATCGGCCAGGATCGCAATACAGGCAACGCCATTATGCTCGTGGGGATGTGAGCCGAATTCGCCCGCATGCACAACGGAGATCGATTGTCCGGCCAGAAACAGGACTACCCCGAGTTTCAGTATCCAATTGTGCCGAGCGATTGGCGACATGCCGGCATTTTACACAAGTCGGATTCCTGCGCAAAATCCTTCAATGCGGCGGTGATTTTGTATCGCGCAGCAGGGACCAGAGATTGGAGCTTGCCAGCAGGCTGATGAGCAGCACGAGGAAGGCGGCTGCGAACCATTGCAGGGCATAGGAAAGATTCTGCCCGTAGCCGGCGATGTCGGCGCTGACCGCGGGCCAGTGCCGGGTGAAGACGCCGGGCTGATCTTCGGTGAGCCGGACCGAAAACGGGAACAGTTCTTCGCCGAAAATGCCCGAAAGCACATCGATTTCCAGGCTGCGCACCCGCAGGGGCCAGACCTCCGGGTCGATTTCGCTGCGCAGCGCCCGGGCATTGGCGGCGGGCACATGGATCTGGGCGCTGGCGCTTGTCGGGCCAGCCACGGGCCGCAGGTTGAGCTGCCCGGCGTCGACGCCGATACCGCTCACCCAGCCGCGCTCCACGAGCACGAGTTCTCCAGTGGCGGCAATGCGGAAGGGCGTAACGATGCCATAGCCGATCTGTCCGTCAAAAAACTCGGCGAGCACCAGGATCGGGCGTTCATTGTCGTACTCCCCATTCAGGGTGACATGACGGTTGGGCAACTCGGGATTCGCCGGATGCAGATGGCCCCGGGGGATTTCCTCTATTGGCGGGGCGCTTTGAGAGAGTTCCGCTTCCAGTTCGCGCTGGGCGTCGACTTTCTCTCCGGCGCGTTCAAGCTGCCACCAGCTCAGCCGCAACAGGCCCGCAATGCTCATCAGCACCGCCGCGAGGATGATCCAGTTGATGCGGATTCGGAATGCGCCGATGGAAAAGGCCCGGCTCACTGGCATGGCGAGAAATCAGTCTCCCGGGGAGGCAAGAGCGATCACGAGAGTCTGTACCAGCACGATGTAGGGTGCAATCGGTTCGAAACGATGCACTTCCGGGTCGCGCACGAGCAGGTTCAGGGTGGAATTGCGCGCCAGGGGGTTGGTCTGGCTGGTGCTGATGGCAAGCACCGGCACCTTTCGTTCATAGGCTTCCGGGACGATCTCAAGCATCGTGCGGGAAAAATCGGTGAGGCCGATCACCACGAGCAGGTCCTCGGGAGTCAGATTGGCGATATGCTGTGGGAGCATGTCCGCCGCCGAATCGAGCAGATGACAGCGCCGCCTGAGCTTGAGCAGGCCGAGGGAAAGACAGGCAGCCACCGGATAGGCAAGGCGCTGGCCGAGAACATAAATGCTTCTGGCGCCTTCCAGCATACGCACCGCCTGCAGCAGCCTGGCGGGTTCGAGATCGTGCCGCAATTGTCTGATGGCAAGGGCCGAGGAGTCCGACAGGGTATTCAGGATCGAGACGAGGTCGCTGCCTGTGGCCCATTCGAGAGTCGCCCGGTGCTCGCGCACCTGATTGCGGAAGGAATCGGCTACTTCGGTTAGGCGCAGCTTGAAGATCTGCTGCATATCGGTGAAACCCGTGTAACCGAACAGCTTGGCAAAACGGATCAGGGTCGAGGGTTGCACGCCGCTTTCGCTGGCGGACTTGGCAACGGTCTGCAGGGCAAAGCGGTTCGGGTCCGCGAGGGCGTATTCCGCGATGCGTTGCAGGTGTGGGCTGAGCGAATCGAAGCGAAGCTTGATTTCCTGCTGGAGCCAGTCGAAATCCCTGGGTAATGGTTTTTCTTTCATTGTTTTTTACGATGCCTGTCAAACATGCGTCCCCGTTTTGTGAGCAATCAAATGGTGACAGTATCGTCAAGAAAATTCAAACCTTCCCCGCTGATTCATGTAAAAATATAAATTCTATACATTCAACATTAATAGAATATTTGTTATATTCCCGTTTAATTCCAGCCAGCGCAACTCGGGAAACAGGACCGGATGGACGATTCCGCAACAGAACCCGCCCGGCCCGCAGCCAATAAGGCCTGGGACGGGGTTTCAGAAATGCTGGAAACGATTTCACAGGCTGCGATCCGGTCCATCCATGAACTGAAAGACTGCATCAAGCCGCCGGTGCTGCGACTCGCCGCGGATTTGCTGAGGGGGGCGGATTCCGTCTGCCTGATCGGTCCCGACGAGGCCTATCCCGTTGCCGCCCTGCTTGCCCGGGGCCTGGGCGAGCGGGGTCGCCACTGCGAAGTCCGAGTACTTCCGGGCGGCAACCCGGATGCCGGGTCAAGGCAGCAGGAGTTTCCCCGCCGCGGCAAGAGCGCCGGAGTTGCATCACAGCGGGAAATCCACCGGTTCGGCAAGGGCGACCTGCTGATCGTGCTGCGAATGCCGGATAATCGATTGCCCGACAAGGCTCTGGCAATTGCCCGCAGACGCGGCGCCCGGGTGCTGGCCATTACCGACTCCTCGGAAAACAACCGGGCCGCAGACGCCGACGCCTTGCTGCCAACGCCGCCGGCGCGGGTCTATGGCATGTTGAACCTGACCGGCTACATGACGGTGGCGCAATTGCTCCTGATCGCCCTGGATCAGAGAACACAATGACGGGATAGGAGTGCAGGATGACGGGGTGGACGCGCGGCGGCGAATTGAGGCTCAATGCCCATCGCGCTGTGCTAGAATTTTCCGGCCCGCAACACAGTCAGGGAGATTCACATGTGCTTTGACCGCCTGCTCAGCTTTCCGATTCGCGCCAGCCTGCTGCTTGCCAGCTTGGCCCTGGCGTCCATCGTCCAGGCTGCCGACAACACCGATATACCCAGAACCGCCGATGGCCGTCCCGATTTTAACGGCATCTGGCAGGCGATCGGTTCAGCCCACTACGATGTAGAACCGCATGCCGCTGACTTCGGCCCGCTGCCGGAAACCGGCGCCATTGGCGCGATCCCGGCGGGGCTCGGCGTTGTGGTGGGCGGGGAAATTCCCTACACCCCGGAGGCCCGGGCCCGGCAACAGGCCAACAAGGCCGACTGGCTGGCGCTGGACCCGGTGGTCAAGTGCTACATGCCGGGCATTCCGCGTTCCAATTACCTGCCTTTTCCCTTCCAGATCATCCAGTCTCCCGACCATGTGGTCTTCGCCTACGAATTCGCCAGCGCAAGCCGCATCGGCTATGTGGACCAGCCCGATTTCGAAGCGCCCATCTACACCTGGATGGGGCACAACCTGGTCACTTTCGAAGGCGACGCCATGGTGATTGAAGTCACCGACCAGGTGCCCGACACCTGGTTCGACCACGCCGGCAACCACCATACCGAAGACCTCCGGGTCACCGAACGCTGGACCCACATGAGCCGCGATGTTTTGCTCTACGAGGCCACCATGGAAGACCCCGCGGTTTACACCGAACCCTGGACCATCCGCATGCCGCTCTACCGCCGCCTCGACGAAAACATGCAACTGCTCGAATTCAAATGCGTCGAGTTCACCGAGGAACTGCTCTACGGTCATCTGCGGCGACAGGAGATCCCGGTTGATTCGGGTAGTCAGGAAAGCTCTGATTAAGTCAGAGCTTTCCTGATCCGTTTCGCGTTTTCGTGACTGAATTCAGGAAAGTTCGGCGGTCAGTGCTTCGGTGAGATCGGAGTATTCGGGATGAAAGCCAATCTTCCCGTGGCGGCGGGAAACGACCCGGTTGCTGCCGAGCAGCAAGGTCTCGCCCATTTCACCGAACAACAGGCGGATCAGCCAGGCTCGCAGGAAGGGCGAAAACGCCGGCCTTCTCAGGGCCTTCCCCAGCGCGCGGGTAAATTCGGCATTGGTCGAAGGCTGGCCTGAGACGAAATTGATCGGACCGCTGATGTTGTCATCGCGCAGGCAGAGCTCGATCAGCGAAATCACGTCGCTCAAGGCGATCCAGCTCATGTATTGACTGCCGTCGCCGAGCTTGCCGCCGCCTCCGAGCTTGAACGGCAGCAGCATCTCCTTGAGTACGCCGCCGTCGCGGCTCAGCACCACCCCGAATCGCATGTTGACGGTGCGAATCCCGGCAGCCAGGGCCGGCTCGCAGGCCGCTTCCCAGTTGCCGGCGACATCGGCGAGAAAATCCGCTCCGCGCGGCGAGGATTCGTCGACGGTTTTCGCGCCGGTGTCTCCGTAGTAGCCAATGGCGGTCGCGGAGAGAAACACGCGCGGCTTGTGCGCTGAAGCCGCCATCGCCTCTGCCAACGCTTGGGTGAGTTCCACCCTGGAGTCCATGATGAGCCGCTGGTAGCTATCGCTCCACCGGCTTGCGGAGATGTTCGCGCCGGCGAGATTGATTACGGCATCGAGCGCAATGTCCGGGTCGAGCCGGACTTCCCGCTTTTGAGCCGAATAACGGAAAGCCGCTCCCGCATCGCTACGGTCGAGCGCAAATACGCGATGCCCCCGGCTTTCCAGGCGCTTTCGGAGCGCACCGCCGATCAGGCCGGCCGCGCCGGTAATCAGTACATTGAGGCTGTCCATTGCCCGTTCCTCCCGGATTTATCCTGCGACCTGCTGCCGTTCCTTTTCTACCAGCAGGCGGCGCAGGATCTTGCCGGAAGCGGATTTGGGAATTTCGTCGACGAATTCGAGGCGGCGGATTTTCTTGTGGGGCGCCACGCGTTCGGCGACCCAGTCCATCAGTTCCTGCTCGCCGAGTTCGCCCTTGCGCAGGACGAAGGCTTTCGGCACTTCTCCCGCTTCCAGGTCGGGGGAGGGGATCACGGCCGCGTCGGCGACCGCTTCGTGGGTCAGCAACAGCGCTTCGAGTTCGGCCGGGGCGACCTGGTAGGCCTTGTACTTGATCAGTTCCTTGACCCGGTCGACGATGAAGAAACAGCCGTCTTCGTCGGCGTAACCGATGTCACCGGAATGGAACCAGCCGTCTGCGTCGATAGTGTGGGCGGTCGCCTCGGGGTTGTTCAGATAGCCGAGCATCACGTGAGGGCCGCGCACCAGCACCTCGCCTGTTTCGTTCGGGCCGAGTTCCGCGCCGGTTTCGACGTCGATGATCTTGCTTTCGGTATTGGTCAGCACCGGACCCACCGAGCCGGGCCGGTCGAGGTCGCTGCCGAGGGAGCGGATATGACATGCGCCGGCGACTTCGGTCAGGCCGTAGCCCTGGATGATGCCGCAATCGAGCCGCTTCGCGCAGGCTTGCTCGAGGTCCACGCCGAGCGGCGCCGCGCCGCAAGTGATCAGCCGCACGCAACTCAGGTCGTAATTGTCGACGATGGGGTGGTTGGCCAGCGCCAGCACCAGCGGCGGCACGAGGCTGAGCAAGGTGACCTTTTCGTCCTGGACGGTTTGCAGAAACGGTTCGAGTTCGAATCGCGGAGAGGACAGCAGCGTGATGCCGTTATCCAGTGCGAGACAGAGCAGCAGCGTCATGCCGTAAATGTGGAAAAAAGGCAGCACGGCAAACATCTTGTCGCCGTCCTGCGCGGGATTTACGCTGGTGGACAGCACGAAATTGGCGATCAGGTTGCGATGACTGAGCATGACGCCCTTGGCCAGGCCGGTCGTGCCGGAAGAGTAGGGCATGGCGACCATGTCCCGCACCGGATCGATTTCGGCCGCGGAAGCATCGCCGGCGTTGTTCAGCAATTCGGCGTAAGGCGTACAGTTTTCCGCGCTGCCGAGGACGAAAATCTCCTCGATGCCGGTCGCTTCGGCCGCGGGCAGCGCGCGATCGAGAAAATCGGGAATGGTCAACAGGAAGCGCGCGCCGGAATCCTTGAACTGGTGGATCAGGTCGTCGGTCGAATAGAGCGAGTTGACCGTGGTGTTGACGCCGCCGAGGTATGCCGTGCCGAGGAACGCGACCCCGTATTCGGGCACATTCGGCATGAAGATCGCGAGCACGTCCCCCTTGCCGAAGCCGCGCTCGGCGAGCCCGGTCGCGAACCGGCGTACCATCACGGGCAATTGGGCGTAGGTGATCTGGCGCCCACTCGGACCGTCCACGAGCGCCTGCTTGTCGCCCAGCGCATCGCAATGCCGCAACAGGACATCGACCAGATTGCCTTCGGGAATGTCCAGATCGGGAAGTTTGCTTCGGAAAATCACGGGAATCTCTCCTGCTTTTGTCGCTCGGGGAAAACTATAACTCGGTAATGGCGAAATGATGGCTGTTTATGTCGAATCCTTCGCGCAGATAGAACCGGTGGGCGCGGAATCGTTGTACGCCGGAATCGAGATGCAATTGCCGGCAGCCGTTGTCGATCGCGTATCGCTTGAGCCAGTCCATCAGGCAGCGTCCCGCACCGCGGGAGCGCCGGGCGGCGGCGGTTACCAGATCGTCGACATAAAGATGCTTGTGCCAGGCGAGCTTGCTGGTGATGACGAAACCGGCGACGGCCAGCACT
>JAJDVS010000080.1 GCA_022825945.1 Pseudomonadales bacterium | reverse complement strand
GACGTTGTCCGCGTTGATCTGGTCGAGCGGCGAATAGCGCTGGGCGAGCTCGTTGCCGTGATGAGTCGGCCAGTCTCCCGCGGAGACGTCGGTCCCCGTCTGGCCCAGGGCCGCCGGAATCATGGCCAGGGTCCAGGCGCCAGCGATGATAGTCGAAATCAATCGCATTGCTCTCTTCATCCAGGATTCTCCGGATTTTGTCAAGGTATTGGCAGGGCCGAAGCAGCACGGAAGAATAAGCAATCTGCCATATGCACGCAAGGCGGTCGCGTATCGCCTTCAGCCAGGGGGGTGCCTGGCAGGGAGCACGTCGCGCAGCTTGTCGGCCGCGTCGAGGACGGCTTCCTCGGTCATTTCCCAGCCCATGCAGGCGTCGGTTACCGACACGCCGTACTGCAGTTGCGACAGGTCCGCGGGGATGTTCTGCCTTCCGGGGTGAATGTTGCTTTCCAGCATGGCGCCGATGATTGACTCGTTGCCTTCGAGAATCTGATGGGTGATGTCCTTCAGCACCAGGGGCTGCATCTCGGGATTCTTGCCGGAATTGGCGTGGCTGCAATCGATCATGATGTTGCGGCTGACGCCGCCCTCGGCCAGGGCGATTTCACACTGGGCCACGTGAACCGAGTCATAATTCGGGCCCCTGGAGCCGCCGCGCAGCACCACATGGGCGTTGGGATTGCCCCGGGTGGTGACCACGCTGACCTGTCCCTTGCCGTTGATGCCGAGAAAACGGTGTGGCTTGAGCACCGACTGCATGGCGTTGACCGCCACCATCCAGCCGCCGTCGGTGCCGTTCTTGAAACCGATGGCCGAAGACAGCCCGGAAGACATTTCCCGGTGGGTCTGGGATTCGGTGGTGCGGGCGCCCACCGCCGACCAGCAGATCAGGTCCTGCAAGTATTGCGGGGAGATCGGGTCCAGCGCTTCGGTGGAAGTGGGCAGGCCGATGTCGACGATGTCCTGCAACAGCCGGCGGCCTATGCGCAGACCTTCTTCCACCTTGAAGGAATCGTCGAGATACGGGTCGTTGATGAGCCCTTTCCAGCCAATGGAGGTGCGCGGCTTCTCGAAGTAGACCCGCATCACCAGGTACAGCGTGTCGCTGACCTGGTCCGCCAGGGCTTTCAGCCGCCGGGCATAATCGAGCGCCTGTCCGGTGTCGTGTACCGAGCAGGGGCCGATGATCAGAAACAGCCGCGGGTCCTGCCGCCGCAAAATCGAGAATACCGTGTCCCGGGCGCGATTGACCGCTTCCGACTGGGTATCGCTCAAGGGCAACTCGGCCTTGAGCTTGTCCGGCGTGATCAGCCGCTCATTGGACTCGATATTGAGATTTTCCGTGCGCACGAGCATGGAGTTTCACCCAAAGTTCGCCTAGGAGCCTGCGCCACAGGAACGCAAAAGGGCGGCAATCATAGCAAATTGGCCACGGCCCACAAACGCTCAGCCGGATTCCTACACTTCCCGGTACAGTTTGCGGCCCTGGCGGTGGTATTCGCCGGCCATTTCCGCCATGCCCCGGCGGAGGGCTTCGTCTTCGCTTGCGGCGCCCTGGGCGGCGGCGTAGTCGCGCACTTCCTGGGAGATCTTCATGGAGCAGAACTTCGGCCCGCACATGGAGCAGAAATGCGCCACCTTGCCGGATTCTTTGGGCAGGGTTTCGTCGTGGAATTCCCGGGCGGTCACCGGGTCGAGACCGAGATTGAACTGGTCTTCCCAGCGAAACTCGAACCGCGCCTTGGACAGGGCATTGTCGCGCAGTTGCGCGGCCGGGTGGCCCTTGCCGAGGTCGGCGGCATGGGCGGCGATCTTGTAGGCGATCAGCCCGTCCTTCACGTCCTGCTTGTTGGGCAGGCCAAGGTGCTCCTTGGGGGTGACATAGCAGAGCATGGCGCAGCCGTACCAGCCGATCATGGCGGCGCCGATGCCCGAGGTGATATGGTCGTAACCCGGGGCGACATCGGTGGTCAGGGGCCCGAGGGTGTAGAACGGGGCTTCGTCGCAGGCTTCGAGCTGCTTTTCCATGTTCTCCCGGATCAGGTGCATGGGCACGTGGCCGGGGCCTTCGATCATGGTCTGCACGTCGTGTTTCCAGGCGATTTGCGTGAGTTCTCCCAGGGTTTCGAGTTCGGCGAACTGGGCGGCGTCGTTGGCGTCGGCGATAGAGCCGGGGCGCAGGCCGTCGCCGAGCGAGAAGGACACATTGTAAGCCTTCATGATTTCGCAGATTTCGGCAAAACGGGTATAGAGGAAACTCTCCTGGTGATGGGCCAGGCACCACTTGGCCATGATGGAACCGCCCCGGGAAACGATGCCCGTGACCCGCTCGGCGGTGAGCGGCACATAGCGCAGCAGCACGCCGGCGTGGATCGTGAAATAGTCGACTCCCTGCTCGGCCTGTTCGATGAGGGTGTCGCGGTAGATTTCCCAGTTGAGGTCCTCGGCCACGCCGCCCACTTTTTCCAGCGCCTGATAGATCGGCACCGTGCCGATGGGAACCATGGAGTTGCGAATGATCCATTCCCGGGTTTCGTGGATATTCTTGCCCGTGGAAAGGTCCATGACGGTATCCGCGCCCCAGAGCGCGGCCCAGACGAGTTTCTCCACTTCCTCCTCAATGGAGGAGGTCACCGCGGAATTGCCGATATTGGCGTTGACCTTCACCAGAAAGTTGCGGCCGATGATCATCGGCTCGACTTCCGGGTGGTTGATATTGGCGGGAATGATCGCCCGCCCCCGGGCCACTTCGTCGCGCACGAACTCCGGGGTAATCTCCCGGGGAATCGCGGCGCCGAAGGATTCTCCGGCGTGGCGCGTCCCGTTCCGCCGGGGCGGTTGCTGCCGGGCCAGGTTTTCGCGAACCGCGATGAACTCCATTTCCGGCGTGATGACGCCGCGGCGGGCATAGTGCATCTGGGACACATTGGCCCCCGGCAGCGCCCGGCGCGGATTGCGGGTGGGCCCGAATCGCAGATGCGCCACATTCAGCCCGCTCTGGCGCGAGCGGCCATAAGTTGAAGTCGGCGCCTTGAGTTCTTCGCTGTCGCCGCGCTCGCTGATCCATTGCGCGCATAGCGGAGGCAGGCCCTGTCGCAAGTCGATGGTGGCATCCGGGTCGGTATAGGGGCCGGAAGTATCGTAGAGGCGAACCGGCGGATTGATTTCCTCGCCATTGCTGGTCGGGGTCGGCCTCAGGCTGACTTCGCGCATGGGAACGCGCAGGCCGGCGCGGCTGCCGGCAACATGAATCTTGCGGGAATGGGGGAAGTACCGCCCGAGATCGGTATCAAGGCCGGAAATCCGATCCATGAACTGTAACTGTTCCGGGGTTGCGCTCATCTTTTCTCCTGAAGGGCGGCAGGTTGCACGGAGCCCGCAGACTCCAAGTGGGCGGGATTCAACCCGGCTGCTTAGGTTATCATGCCCGCTCCCCGGTTTGAAAACGCCATCCCCCCATTGACCCACTACCACGGCAGGTCCTTACGATGACACGCATCCCGTCCATTCTCTTGCTTCCGGCATTGTGGCTCGCCTCTGTGCCGGCCCAGGCCGACGACCTTTTCGAAATTCTGCAACTCGCGCTGGATAACGACCCCGTGTTGCAACAGGCCGAGGCCAGCTACCGCGCCAACCGCGAAACGATGATCCAGACCCGCTCCTCGCTGCTGCCGAGTTTTGGGGCAATCGGCTCGACTTCGCGCCTCTCCAGCGGCCCTACTTCCGACATCTACGCCGACGTCACCGACCCGATGACCGGCGAAACCATGCGGGTGCTGCGGCAGGAAGCCCACAGTTTCAGCAATGGCGTCAATAACCACAATTGGGGCGTCAGCCTCAACCAGAGCCTGCTCAACCTGTCCAACTGGTACAACTTCCAGAGCGCCCAGGCAACCGATCGCGCCGCATCGGTGAATCTGGCGGCCCAGGAGCAGGAGTTGATCATGCGCGTGGCGACGGCCTACTTCGATGTGCTGCGGGCGCTGGACACGCTGGAAGTGAATATCCAGGAAGAAGAGGCCGCCCAGCGCTCTTTCGAGCAGACCAGCCAGCGGGAAGAGGTGGGGCTGGTGGCGATCACCGATGTGTACGATGCCCAGGCCGCCTGGGACCTGGCGCGCAATACCACGATCCTGCAGGCGGATATCCTGCGGGCGCGCTACGAGGCGCTGGAGGCCATTACCGGCGAGGCGCATCCGGAAGTGGAAACCCTGCGCGACGATTTCCCAATCATCAATGTGGACGGCAGCCTGGAAGACTGGGAAGCGCAGGCCATGGACAACAGCCTGGCGCTGACCGCCGCCGAGTTCAATCTCGAAGCCACCCGCCGGGCGCTGCAGGCGCGCAAGTCGGATCGTCTGCCCACCATCGATTTCGTCGGGCAATTCGGCCACTTCGTGACCCAGCCCATCGTGAGCCAGGGCATCCAGATCGGCGGCGGCGCCAGCGACCGCACCCAGCTTGCCCTCAATCTGACGATTCCGATCTACAACGGCGGCGTCATGCGTTCGCGCCAGCGGGCGGCGGAATACAATGTCATGGCCGCCGAGGAATCACTCGAGTTGACCCGGCGGCAACTGACCCAGAGCATTCGCAATGCCTATCGCCGGGTGGCCACCGACGTGCTCGTCATCGCCCAGCGGCAGCAGTCGATCACCTCGGCCCAGAGTTCCCTCGAAGCTACCGAGCTCGGCGCTGAAGTCGGCACCCGCAATATCGTCGAGGTCCTGCGCGCCCGGGAAATCCTCTTCCGCGCCCTGCGCGCCTACGCCGACGCCCGCTACAACTACGTCATCGACAGCCTGCTTTTGAAACAGGCTGCGGGAATTCTGACGCCGCAGGATATCATCGAACTCAATGCCTGGTTGCAGGAAGAGGAATAGCGGCAATTCACATTAAAAGACGCATGAAGTCATTGGTTTTATCAGAAGCTGAATAGCGAATTTCCGTCCCCGTCATTCTGCGCGGAGCGAAGCGAAGTCGCAGAATCTCGCCGGCGCTGACTCACATGGGTGGGTCGCCCAAGCCACTGGTTGTAGAAAATTGAAAAGCAAACTTCCGAATGCAGGTACTACCATTTTCACCGTCATGTCCCGCATGGCGGCGGAGGCTGGGGCGATCAACCTGTCCCAGGGGTATCCGGATTTCGATTGCCCGGCGCGTTTGCGGGAACTTGTGGCGGAGCGGCTCAATGGGGGCTGCAACCAGTATCCGCCGATGGCCGGCGTGGTCGAGCTGCGCGAGCGGATCGCCGACAAGGTCGCGGTTCACTATGGCTGGCGGCCCGATGCGGAAAGCGAAGTTACCGTTACCTCGGGCGCTACCGAGGCATTGTTCGATGCGGTGCAGGCGGTGGTTCATCCGGGCGATGAAGTGCTGTTGTTCGACCCTGCCTACGATTCCTATGAGCCCGCCGTGATCCTGGCCGGCGGCAAGGCGGTGCATCTGCCGCTGAGCCTGCCGGATTATGCCGTGGACTGGGAAAGGGTGGCCGCCAGCCTCACGCCCCGCACCCGGATGATCATCATCAACAGCCCTCACAATCCCTGCGGAGCGATACTTTGCAACGAGGACCTCGACCATCTTGCGGAATTGACCCGCGACCGGGACATTTTTGTGCTTTCGGATGAAGTTTACGAGCACATGGTTTTCGATGGTCGCGGCCATACCAGCGTTACCGGGCACGAAGAACTGCGCGCGCGCAGTTTTGCGGTGTTTTCCTTCGGCAAGACCTATCACGCCACGGGCTGGAAGCTGGCCTACTGCGTGGCGCCGCCGGCGCTGACGGCAGAGTTCCGCAAGGTGCACCAGTTCGTGACTTTCACGAGCTCCAGCTTTGTGCAGTACGCCATTGCCGACTTTCTGGCGGAGCGCCCGGAGCACGCCATCGAGCTGCCGCATTTCTACCAGGGCAAGCGCGACCTGTTCTGTCGCCTGCTGGCGGATTCGCGTTTTCGCTTCACTCCTTCCCGGGGCACGTATTTCCAGCTAGCGGACTATTCGGCGATTTCCGATCTGGATGACCAGTCGTTCGTCAACTGGCTCACCCGGGAAGCCGGCGTGGCGGCGATTCCCCTGTCGCCCTTCTACCGCGAACCACCGGGAACCCGGCAGATCCGCTTCTGCTTCTGCAAGGAAGACGCCACCCTGGAGCGGGCGGCGGAAATCCTCCGCCAGTTGTGAGGCGGCAATGGCGTCCCCCGGCGACCCCGATTTCGACGCGCTTGCCGGGCGCATCCGGGAGTGGGGCGCCGAACTCGGTTTCCAGCAGGTGGGCATCGCCGATATCGACCTGGCAAGCTACCAGGCCCATCTGGAATCCTGGCTTTCCCATCGCCATCACGGCGAAATGGCCTACATGGCGCGCAACCACGACAAGCGCTGCCACCCCGGCCGGCTGCATCCCGGCGCCGCGCGCATCATCAGCGTGCGGATGGACTACGACCGGGTGGGGGACAATTCGCTGTCACCAATGCGGGAAGGCGAAACCGCCTATGTGGCGCGCTACGCCCGGGGGCGGGACTATCACAAGATGATGCGGCTGCGGCTGCAGCGGCTGGCCGAGCGCATCGAGGAAGCGGCGGGCGGCCATTCCTACCGCGCCTTTGTCGACAGCGCCCCGGTGCTGGAGCGCGCCATCGCCGAAAAGTCCGGGCTGGGCTGGATCGGCAAGAACACCATGCTGATCAACAGGGAGGCGGGCTCCTGGTTCTTTCTCGGCGAATTGTTCACCGACTTGCCGCTGCCCGCGGACGCGCCCACCGGCGCCCACTGCGGAAGCTGCCGCGCCTGTCTGGATATCTGTCCTACCGGGGCATTCACCGGCCCCAACAGCCTCGACGCCCGCAAGTGCGTTTCCTATCTCACCATTGAATTGCGGGGATCAATACCGGAAGAACTGCGCCGGCCCATGGGCAACCGCATCTTCGGCTGCGACGATTGCCAGCTCATCTGCCCCTGGAACAAGTTCGCCCGCATCAGCGCCGAGCCGGATTTCGCGCCGCGCCACAATCTCGACGCCGCCGACCTGCGGGAACTGTTCGCCTGGAGCGAGCAGGAATTCCTCAGCCGCACCGCCGGCTCGGCAATCCGCCGCATTGGCCATGTCTGCTGGCTGCGCAATATCGCCGTGGCCCTGGGCAATGCGCCGCCGAGCGAGGAGACGCTTGCCGCGCTGCGCAGCCGCCTCGACCATGCTTCCGGCCTGGTCCGGGAGCATGTCCGCTGGGCGCTGGAGCAGCAACAGGAAAAAGCGGGCCGGATTCCACTCAGCAGCCGATGAATTGGCGACGGTAGTATTGCAGCTCGGCGACGGATTCGCGGATATCGGCAAGCGCCCGATGGGTGCCGGTCTTGCTGAAGCCGTGGAGGATTTCCGGCTTCCAGCGGCGGGCGAGTTCCTTTACGGTGCTGACATCGAGATTGCGGTAGTGGAACCAGGCTTCGAGCTCGGGCATGTAATGGGCGAGAAAGCGCCGGTCCTGGCAGACGGTGTTGCCGCACATGGGGGAGGATTCGGGGCTGGTATGGCGCCGGCAGAACGCCAGGGTGCGCCGCTCGGCCTCGGCTTCGTCGATCTGGCTGTCCTGGACTCGGTCCACAAGGCCGGAAGACCGGTGATGGGTCTGATTCCATTCGTCCATGGCCTCAAGCAGCGAGTCGGCCTGGCGGATGGCAAGCTCGGGGCCTTCGGCGATGATTTCGAGATTCGCGTCGGTGATCAGGGTGGCGATTTCGAGAATTCGGTCGCTGCCGGGGTCGAGACCGGTCATTTCCAGATCGATCCAGATCAAATTGAGATTGCTGTCCATAATGGTCCGCCGGTGAATCAACAGAATATTGTAGCAGACCCCATCCGACCGCCAGAGCCGAAATTGCCGTTTCGGCAGTCTCCGCTCTGGCGGGCTCCGAAAAGCTTCAGCCGGGGGGGTGTCAGGTGGCATTGACAATGGCCGACAAGGCGTAATAGAACTATGGATAAAGCGGTTCTGCGCGCCGGTCGGGCAGCAGTCCTGTTTCGGACTAGGAGCCTGCGCCGTAGGAATTCGCGAAAGCGAAAATTCGCGTTCGCGAATTCCAACGGCGCTGTGCAAAAGTGGTTTCCGTTCGTTTGAGTGAAGGCTCGAGT
>JAJDVS010000112.1 GCA_022825945.1 Pseudomonadales bacterium | reverse complement strand
CGCCGATCAGCATGCCCGCCACGAGGCAGGCGGAAAGCAGGGCGACACCGTAAATGATCATTTTTCGTTCCTTCAGCAGAAGACGGCCCGGCCGCCGTTCGCGCCGATAATATGACGCGCCCGCTGGCGGCGCAATTCGGGCAAGGAAACGCGCCGCCTTCCTTGACCAGAAGCAGTTTTGTGCTACATTGCACTTAACAGCTAAATATCAAGCAATTACATGAGTCACGCCACTTTCACTTTTCGGGTCGACGAGGAACTGAAAGCCGAGTTCGCTCTGGCGGCGAAATCCATGGACCGCAGCGGCGCGCAATTGCTGCGCGACTACATGAGGGAAATCGTGCGCCGCGAAAGGGAGGCGGAAGACTATGACGCCTGGTTTCGGGAACAAGTAGCGGCGGGATTGAAGTCCGCGAGAGAAGGCAACGTAATCCCAAACGAAGAAGTAGAATCCATATTCGCCAAACGCAGGGACACACTGCGTCGTAAACTGAATGAATCTGCGTGAAACTGCTATGGGCAGCGGAAGCGCTAGCTGACCGGGCTGGCATTTTCGACTATATCGAACTGGATAATTCTGCAGCGGCTCTGGCACTTGACGAACTGTTCTCAGAGAAGGCCATGAGGCTTGCCGATCATCCAATGTTGGGTCGTCGAGGTCGAGTTGACGGTACACGTGAGCTTGTAGTGCTCGAAAATTATGTCCTGATATACGAAATCACAGAGTATTCGATCTGTATTCTTCGAGTGCTTCACGCGTCAAGGCAATGGCCAATACAAGAATAAATCGTCTGGATCGACAAGTTTCGTAAGGTTGGAAAGATACATTTTGAGAAAGTAGCAGGAAACCTAGGAGCCTGCGCCGTAGGAATTCGCTATCGCCGCGCCCCTGGCCGGTCGGTCAATCCCAGCATCCGGTCGGCCTGGCGCAGCAGCACCGCGCCGCCGTCGGAGGTGATCGCGCCCCCGGAAAAAGAGGCCTCCACGAGGCGGCCTTTGCAGTGTGGAAAAGCGATGGAATGCGGATTACAATCTGTCATGGGCGCAGTCCTTCGATATCGGCTTAAGTAACTGAATTATATCGAAATACAGGGCACCCCGCCCACCTGATCATGCAATATTCGGGCTAGGATGTCAGAAAAGCAAAGTAACAAAATCATCAGGGATTCACGATGGATGTTGAAATGGTTGGACAACACCTTGGATATGGAGAAAAGGAAATATAAATCATGTCCGGTAAAGCAAGACTTGGTGGTTGATCGAATAATACACTTCATGTGCGCCCACGTTCTGACAATCCGAGAGCGTCCGCCAGTTTTTGTGCGAAGAACTCAAGACGCTCGCGGAAATTGAAATCTGCATTGGAGTCACTATCAAGGCTCGGACCCGCCAAAACCAAGTCAGCGTAGTACTTGCATTCTCCTGCAACATTGCTGGAACTCATCGGCGGGTAGGTCATCATATACGCACCATTAAGGCATTTTGCCAGCAACTCATCGAAATCGCCACGCAGCCCACGAGGGCACGTTGCATGAAATCGAAATCAACAAAGGGCTGGGCGAGAATCTCCCACATCACGCCGCACTCCGCCCGCAACTGTGCGGAGGGCCGGCGCAGGCCTCGCACATCTGGCGCGCGCGAAACTGGTTCTCGGCGGTCAGCACCTGGGACGTGGGTCCGTGGGCGACGAGTTCCCGGGCCAGCATCAGCGTGCGGGGGAAGTGGGCCCGCACCGTGTCGTAATCGTGCATCACGGCGAGCACCGTGCGGCCTTCGCCGTGCCAGCGCCGAATCACGCCGATCAGGTCCGCCATGGTTCTCGCGTCAATCGCGGTGAAGGGCTCATCCAGCAGGACGAGCCGTGCGTCTTGCAGCAGCAGCCGCGCGAAGAGCGCACGCTGTATCTGTCCGCCCGACAGCGATCCGATCGGCCGCTTCTCGAACCCTTCGAGGCCGACCGCGGAGATTGCCTCGGCGACGTGCGCCCGGTGAATCGCCCGCAATCCCGCAAAGCCGCCGACTTCCCGCCAGAGCCCCGTGCTTACGAGGTCGGCAACGGTGATCGGGAAAGTTCGGTCGATATCCGATTGCTGCGGCAGGTAGGCGATATCGCTCCGCGCGAGCCCGCCGAAGGCGATCCGCCCCTCGAGCGGACGGAGTGTACCGGTCACTCCCTTCAACACCGTGGACTTGCCGGCCCCGTTGGGTCCGACGATGGCCGTCAGGCTGCCCTCGGCGATCTCGCCGTCCAGGCGATGTACGGCCGGATGCCGGTCATAGCCGAGAGTCAGATCCTGAAACTTGAGGGCGTAGGTCATAACCATCCCGGCGTGGAGGTCGTCAAGAAGAATGCGCTCCAGAGCGCGGCAACGATCAGGGCCGCGCCGAGCAGCCGGTGCCCGACGCCAAGCGACAGCAGCCGGATAGAAGTTGTGCGCCGCCTCCTCATGCCGGCGACCCCCTGCGGGGCGGAGGGGCGAAGTGGGGTCGGTGGCTTCGTCATCGCCTGTCTGGAATTCCGATTTTGGCGGGCAACGTTATAACATTTCACGAAAATTTACAACACACACCACAGAGCATCCATACGGAATGGCCCCACATCCGGGCGGGAAGCGGAACAGGGAGGAGTGCGACTGACACTCCGCCGGATGAAATCGTTCAGTCGCCGCGCTCGGCCAACCTGCCGGTCAGATATTTGTGGATAACGCTCGATAGCAGCGTCTGTTATGGAATGCCTTCTTCCCGGGCTCTCGCATGCGCGAGATTGAAGTCACGTTCGGTAACCCGGAGATTTACCTTTCGAGATTTGTTGAACGTATTGCGGGCCGCGATTTGGGCAGATTTTATTTACTTCGGGGCATCGGCGGCGCGACGCAACTCGCCTCGCTCGAACTTCTCCAGAATTTCCCGTTCCTCGTTACCCAATTGTGGGCTCATTTCAACCTCCCCGATAGTCACGCGTTGCTTTCCGGCGTCGATCCATGGGTGCTTTTGGGCGCAATTGAATGTTTGCCGAAAAACGAACCCCCAAACTACCACAGATCGACTGATCGGCAACTGTGTCGATCAGGGCGGTTCTTTCGGCAAATCAACGAAAAACGGCTCGAACCCGCGGCGCGTGCGCCGGAAACTTCGAGCCGTTCTGTACTTGGTAGCGGGGGCAGGATTTGAACCTGCGACCTTCGGGTTATGAGCCCGACGAGCTGCCAGACTGCTCCACCCCGCAACAAATCATGGGCTTGGTCAAGGCGGGAAAGTATAGTGAGTGGCCCGCCGGGCGTCAAGAATTCGACACCGGTGCGCAACCTGTATCCACCTCTTTTGTGAATGCCATCCCTGGCGCAATGCTGGTGGCTGCGAGTACCCCCAGCCTGGCCGGTCCAGTCGCAGAGCATGGCTCTGCGCCGCTCTGGGCTGCGCACGAAGCTACGCTTCGTAATCGCTTGCCCTCGCTCCTGGCCAGTCGTTCGGCCCTGAAAAAGCGTTGCCTTTTTTCGGCTACGCCGATCGGGCCTCACCCCAGCACGTCCTTGCCGCCGTCGTCCATTTTTTCCGGTCGGGTCCAGTACGCATACTGGGGCGTCCAGTCGTCGAAGCCGATGCCTGTCATTGCGAGCAGATTCCAGGTCGAGCAATAGAGGTCGCCGGGGCTGAATATGCTGGAGTTCAGCCGGATGATCTTGTCGCCGTCGCGCTTGTAGGTGGCCACACCCGGATAGTTGTCGCTGCCCTCGCTTACGGTTTGCTCCTTGATGTAGTCCCCGCCACCGTGAGAGGCAAGCCGGAAGCGCCAGGCGCGGCTGTTCGCCATGCGCCGCTGCAATTCCGGCGCGTCCTTCGACACCAGCGCGACCGCCATGGCCGATTCGAGATGCGACAGGATGCCGTTCAGCCCGTTCGCCCACATCATGCAATAGCGGCAGCCCTGACCCATGTTGTGGATCAGCAGCAACTTGTCCTTCCCGCCGAACAGATCGAGCAAGCTGACTTCGCCGTGTTCGGTGGCGGAACTAATTGGGAACTTCGTCGCCCGAATTGCTCCGTTGCAGGGTTTCGAGTTCCCCGATGAGATCGAATATCTCCTTCTGAAGTTCCGTGATGGAACCGGTTATCACGCATCTGAAGGAAAACGCGCGCGCCCACCCATGTAACCCGTTTTACCAATGGCGCCGCGCCTGTTTATCTTGAAGGTAGAAGAGAAGTGTGCAATAGAATCCATACTTATATCAGGGCAACCATTGATGGCAGCCCACCCAAAGTTATTCCGATCATCCTCGACCCGATTGGTATCGGTAAAACTGCAATCCTACGTTGGGTCGAAGGTCATGCGAAGGACGAAATCGTACCGGGAGAGAGAGCCTGAAAGTTACCCTCGTATCGGGAAGTATGCTGCAATCTCCGGAGGACGCGAGAAAGCTATTCGGTGGGGACGTGGATGGCGAAATATGGAAGCAGACTTGGAGTGGCATTAAGGATAAGTCAAAAGTGTATCTGCTTGCCGAATGGCGGAAATGGGAAAAAGGCCAGTTCGCACCAAACATCAGCAAGGCAATTGACAGGCATTACCTGAAAGCCACGAATATCATTCTTGTTGACGATGCGCAACTTATTGAAATAGATGCGCTTACTTCACTCACCAATGAAGTCGAGTGGCTTAGACGGACCGAGGGGGTAGCGATACTTCTCATACTCGGGGGAAGGCAGGAGCTACTCGACTTGATACGAGATGTGAACAGTCGATCGCGCGATTTCGATTTGTCGACAGATGTCGTCAGGCTCAGGCCATTGAAGTTTTTCGAAGTTTGCAAGGTTGCGCACTCTACTCTTGCACTCGGAGAAATTCCAATTGGAGATCAAGCCCTGCTTGACGTTGCGACAGCCGCAGGTGGGCACCCGTTTTTCGTTCAATTCTGGGGAAATATACTTTGGAACGAGAATCGGTAGCATCACAAAAACTGTATAATCGAAGAAGATGTGGATAATGCCAAATGGATATTTGATTATCAAATTGGGAAAACGAAAGGTTTAGAAGAAGGGATTGGAATAAAGACGAGCTTACGATGATTGAAAAAGTTGGAAAGGCTTTGCGCGAGAAAGACATACTTTTCAAACAAGAGTTAGACGAAGTTGTTGTCAACGCCGGCGAATCCGTTGGTTTGGACGACTTCCAGTCCAGAGAGATTCTGGGTTACATGCTACGAGAGGACATCATTGACAGGGATAGCCTGGACGGTGGGTACAAGGTAGCCATTCCCATGAGAATCGAATACTTCATTGGAAACGGAATCGCTTCGATTCCAGCCCAAGGCTAAGGGCTCGGACTTTCGACTGAAACGGCCTCTATTCCTCACCGGCTACTGGCTGTGTTGGTATCAGATCGTTGCGAGTTTTTCGAATTGTTTGAACCGCTGTTCCAGATAGGTCTGGCTGGGGCGCTCTGCCTCGTTTACTGGTAGGCGCAACTTTTGGCGGTCAAGTCCCTTCAAGCTTTCCAGAATCGGGCCGTCTCGCTCTTCCAGCATATTGCGAGCCACATGAACTCGATAATCCGGATCCACTCCGATCAGGTAAGAGTCGAACGCGCTGTGATGCAACGTGGACATGCAAATTCCATTAGTGACAGCCACTGGTCCCGCCTCGGCATCGGGGATTATGTGTGCGCCAACGAGCAGATTGCGAAGCGGAAGCCCGCTGAAAGCACAGCGATATCCATAAGCCGATTTGACCACGCTGCTGAACCATGCCTGATGGTTTCTACGTTTGCTTTGCGCAACTGTCCAAGAAACCTCTCTAACTTCGATCTGACTCGTAGGAAATGCCTCCACCGAGCTCACGTTTGAACGCACAACATCGGGAGCCGCCAGCAAGACTCTCCTCTCCATCGTATCGAAATGCTCTATCCAAACCGGACAGACTGCATCGTAGATTCCGGACTCCACGCCTCGAAAGTATATGATCGGCACCTTTCTTTCGTAGGCGAGTCTTAGCTGGGCATTGGCGCCTGAATCCAGTCTTCCTTTGGCGAGATCATACGAAAGGAGTCCTGAATCGAAATCGAAAGCTTTTTCCTGATCCTGATACCAAATATTGCGGCCGGCCCTCGGTACCACAGTCTTGACGCTGAGAGAGGCGCTCATTTGACGTGGTTTGAATATCCCCAACGCCCGACTGGCGAATTTGATGTTCTCTCCCTGAAATTCGAACCCGGCATTGATGCGTTCCCAAGGAATCCGGCCATTGAACTCAAGAGCCAGGTGCTCCAGCACCTCAAACGCCTTGGCCCGAATGGCCCAGTCAGGATCGCCAATTCTTTTCATTTTTTTACTCAACTCTGTCCATCGGCAACAATAGCACTTTCTCGATTCCACTACCCATTTTTGCCAGCGTAAGCGCTAATACCCAGGTTAAGCACAAAGAAGTGTGCTCAATACACATTTTTTGTAAAAAATTCATAATATCAAAAAGTTAAGGATTCTGGGTTATCTCAATGGCCCGATTGACCCACCTGCAGCAGAAGACCCAATCCTCCCAGGGCCATCCTATAGTCGCATAGGTCGTTGGCGCTGCCTTTTGATTGGATGGGTCGCGTCCGTTCCGGGTGGCGATTCCCTGTGAACGGGGCGGTTTTCGCCCTGTGGATGGTTCCCCGCGTGGGTCTGGTTACGCCGGATCCGGTCTTTTGGCGGCCGGGTCCGGTCGTTGCGCGGCGTTCGGGCGGTTTCGGCGTTTTGGTGCGGGATCAGGCGACACCGACGACTTCCCGCAGGGCTTCGCCCTGGCGGGCGGCGTAGTGCCGCTGGGCCTGTGGTTGATGCTGGAACCGCCCGCGCATTCGGATGATGGAGATGGCGACGTTGGACAGGCAGGCCAGGTTGCCATTGCGCACCCGGAACCAGTCCTCGTTCCAGGACCAGTTGCGGACATGGTGGAGCCGGTTCAGGGCGAGGATTTCCGCGGGGCCGGCGCGGTGTCGAAGACGATGAGGTCTTCGCGCACGCCGGGGTGGTTGTCCTTGATGGGCAGTACATGGTCCGTGCGCTGGTCGCTGTCTTCCCGACGAATGGTTGGTGGCGCACGCGCGACCGGCTCGGTTGTGCCAACCGCAACGCGCGGTACGCCCTTGCCGTCAGCATCCGCACTCCCGACTCAGACGTTGACCTCTACACAGAGGTTGTCAGCCAGATTGAGGTATCAATCGAAGCTAGATGATCTTTCATACTGCGCCACCCCTTTGGCACATCCGCCTTTCCACCACCGCTCTCTATCCTCTTGTTCCCATTATTGCACGCCAGAATGGGCTATGCCGCACCGAACTGTCTGAAGTTCTGCAACTCTGATGCAGACATTGAACTAGACTGCAAACAAGTGATTCGACTCATACAGCACGTCTGACAACCGGTAGTGCCAATCGGTCGAAGTTGTCGACTAAGACTTCTATTCTCGACAAATCCCAGATCCAGATTACATATTCAACAACAGACGTGCTAAGTTTTGCGGAGGATAGTCCTTGGATCTAAAGTCTCTGACTCGCCTTACTCCAATTCCAACGGTACGACTTTTACTCCACCCAAAGTCTTGCAGACATGATTGCCTGGACAATAATAGAAAACATAACGGTGGGACGCATCGAGTTCGCCTCTCACCTTTTCAATGTCTTTTTTCCTCTTGTTGTTGGAGTTTGGGTGCGTTGCAGAAAACACCTCTGCGACCACCGAACCGTCTTCTGACATGATATCGGGACCGCGAGTCGTGCCCAAATTCAACCAAAATGGAGCGGCATCGGGATGATGATCAAAAAGATAGTTGGCTGCCCGCACGCTTACGAGGCCAGTGAAGGTCTGATTCACCTGCTCTATCAGATTTAGAGGCCGTGTCGTATCAAAAGGGTCACGGCCGATCTTTTCGAACTTAAGTGCTTCCAGTACTCCGATTCCGTCGCCTTCTTCCGCAATTTTTCGAATAGTCGAAAGAGCACACTCTGCGGCGCGTCGGATTTCATCTTCAAGAGCATTGGTGTCATCCCTGCTGGTTAGCCGCCTCTTCTTCATACAGATCAATTACTTTTCTCGGTTTCGGTATCTAGCGACCGATGCGTAGCAATTCTCTGCTGCAATACTTCTCAATTTCGAGTGATCTCTGCAACACGTCATGTGGACGCTGAAACTATTGGAATTCGTCCTGACCGCTGACCGATGTGCCGCTTTGGGACTTCAACTGCCGGTTCAGACGTGCGAGCGGATCTGAGAATGCCTCCTCCAGCTTGACTATGTGCCGACAAAGCCAATCAATCCTTTCCGACCAATTCTCTTCGTCGAAACCATCAAACGGTTGCGAGTAGCAGATTCGACACGCCTTCTTCTCGTCCAACCTCTGCCAATCAAGTATCGATCCGAAACGCTCTTCGATTTTGTGCCTTTCTTGTTCAAGCTGATCGAAAATCCATTTGTTTTCCGAACCCTCGGAACGTGCGAGCATAAGTTCAACACGCGCCTCGCTCTTCAAAAAGATCAGGTTGAATGCGCAGCCAGACACGCCGGTGGCGCTGGCCAGCCAGTGATCCTTGGACGGACTGATGTTGGAGTATCGCACGATACTGCGAGCACGTAGTTCCTCCAGAGTCTTTGTCCAGAAAGTCCGCCGAATCTCGTTACGGAGCTTTTGGCTGCCCTGCACAGACTTTTCCTCGTATTCCTTCGCTGCCATTCCGATCATGTAGTCTGCAACCTCGGGCGTTGGAATGATCTGCTGAAGATCGATCAGAAGCTCTTCGCCCAAGCTGTACGGCAACACCCGAAAGCACTGCGCCCGAACCCCGTGTCCGATCAGCCAGAGCACGGTCGCCGTCACTTCTTTACGGAAGTTAGCTGCTACCAGTATCAATCGCTGCTCACTGCCCGCATTCAGCACTGTGTCGTCGAGGTCTTCAACGTTGAGGAATTCGCAAAGGTTTTTTACGGCATTTTGTCCGTTACACCACCGGTCGAGATACCTCTGGTAGATTTCCACGATTTCCGCCTTTTTCAGGCTGGAGCAATAAGCCACATACTTGAGCGCCTGCCACACAACATCACGTCCAGAATCGTCAAGCTTATTCTCGATGATCACCAGCCGGCCTTCCTTATCAAGCATCAGCAAATCGAGACGCTCGCGAGTATCCGCAAAGCCGTCGAATTCCTTCTGAATGACCAAGAGATCTTCACCAAGCGCCTCTGGAGTTTGTACGAGCCACTCCTGAAGATGAGGCCGTTCCTGCAGCTTCAAATCGCTGAAACACTGCCGTTCAGGCCGAATGAGGTGGTTATCTGGCTGATTGACTTTAAACATCCGCAAATCTTGCCTTAATAGTCTGGGGAATCACTGCCGATCCTTTTCCGGAAGCATCACCCGACACAACCATGTGTCGGGCTGTCGGGTCTTACAGGCACGGGCATCCCCCTGTGCGACTATGTTTGGTGCCGAAGGCCGGACTTGAACCGGCACGGCCGTGGGCCACTACCCCCTCAAGATAGCGTGTCTACCAATTCCACCACTTCGGCACATTTTTTCTGCTGGGTTCATTGCGGGTCGGGCAAATCGTCCTGGTTGGGTTCATCCACCTGGGGGAGGTCATCGGCTGCCGGGACGATCTGGATGAGATCGGCATTGCCGGCGTCGTCCGCCGGCGTGATCTGGATGGGTTCCGAGATGATGATATCGCCGCCGGCGTCGATTTGCGGGAGGCTGTCGTCTACGGGCAGTTCGATCTCATTCAGGTCATCGACCGCAGTCTGCTGTTCGATAACCGATTGCTGCAGCAAATCCTGGTTTTCGATGGGCAGGCCTGTGGGGTCTGCAATTTGCGACTGGCCCCGGGCGAAAATCGCCAGCACGAGACTGGTGCCGTAGAACAGCACCGCGGCCACCGTGGTGGCCTGCACGAGGAAGCTGCCGCTGCCCGAGGAGCCGAAAACGGTTTGCGACGCCCCGGCGCCGAATGAGGCGCCGGCGTCGGCGCCCTTGCCCTGCTGCAGCAGGACGAGGCCGACTATGGCCACGGCCACGACGACATGGAGGACGACAACCAGTGTTTGCATATCAGCTACCCGCGCTGGCACAGATGGCGATGAATTCCCGCGCTTGCAGCGAAGCGCCTCCCACCAGACCACCATCTATGTCCGGCTGGGCGAATAATTCCCCGGCATTGGCCGCGTTTACGCTGCCGCCATAGAGAATGCGAATTTCGTCCGCAATTTTCCCACTGCGCTGCTTGAGCCGCCCGCGCAACAGCGCGTGAACCGCCTGGGCCTGTTCCGGCGTCGCCGGGTCGCCGCTGCCGATGGCCCAGACCGGCTCGTAGGCCAGCACCGCCTTGTCCAGGGCTGCGATTCCCTGATTGTCGATGACGGCGTCAAGCTGGCGCAGGACCACCGCCGCGGTTTCGCCGGCGTCGCGTTCCGGCCTCGTTTCGCCGACGCAGAGGATCGGCACGAGCCCGGCTTTCCGGGCGGCGGCAAACTTGTCCGCTGTCTGGGCATCGGTTTCCCCGAGTCTCCCCCTGCGCTCGGAATGCCCGACAATGACCAGGCCAACGCCGGCGTCCGCCAGCATGGAAGCGGACACTTCTCCCGTCATGGCGCCTTCCCCGAAGCTGAACAGGTTCTGGGCGCCCAATCCGATCCGGCTTCCGGCCAGTATCGCCCTGGTATCCGCCAAATGCGGAAACGAAGGGCAAACCGCGATTTCCACCCGGCCCTCAAGGCTTTGCAGGGCGGGCTTGATGGCTTCAAGCAAGTCCCTGTTTCGTCCCGGGGAGCCATGCATTTTCCAATTGCCGACCACCAGTTTACGGCGCATGTCCGCTGATTTCTCGTATTCCGAAGCAGCGATTCAAGCCGCCAAAAACGGGGCGCTGATTCTAGCGAAAGCGCTCTTTGCGCGCAATAGCTAGCTTTGCTGAGCCGAAACACGGCAGTGGGTGTCCCGGAGGTTGTCCCTCCCCGTCATTCTGCGCGTAGTCGCAGAATCTCCCTGGGAGGCCATTGCATGAGATTCTGCGACTTCGCTTCGCTACGCGCAGAATGACGGGAGGGGGCTACGCGCGGAATGACGGGAGGGGGGGGTACACGCGGAATGACGAGGGCCGGTTTTGCACCGCGGGAATTCAACTCTGCCGGGCGACCAGTTCCGAGAGTTCCTCGGCGAGGGTTTGCACGTTGGCGGCGTCTTCGCCTTCCACCATGACGCGGACCACGGGCTCGGTGCCCGATGACCGCAGCAGCACCCGCCCATTGCCGCCGAGCTTTTGCTCCACCCTGGCAATGGCGGCCCGTACCGCCGGATGGGTGGTTGGGTCCGCGCCGTTGGCGATGCGAACATTCACCATGGACTGTGGCAGTTTGTGCATGTCCTGGCACAAATCCGCCAGGGATTGTTCCAGGCCGACGATGGCCGCCAGGGTTTGCAGCGCCGAGACGATGCCGTCGCCAGTGGTGTTGAGATCGGTGATGATGATATGGCCCGAGGATTCACCGCCCAGGCCCCAACCCCGGTCGACCAGTTCCTGCATGACATAGCGGTCGCCCACCGGGCTGCGGGCGAAGGGAATATCGCGCTCCGCCAGGGCAAGTTCAAGCCCGAGATTGCTCATCTGGGTGCCGACCACGCCGCCGAATTCCAGGCCTTCCCGTTGCCGATTGCGGGCGATGACATAGAGGATTTCGTCGCCGTCGACGATTCTCCCGCGATGGTCCACCATGATGACCCGGTCCCCGTCGCCATCGAAGGCGATGCCGAGGTCGGCGCCGGCTTCCAGCACCCGCTCCACCAGCTTTCCGGGCAGGGTGGAGCCGCCTTTCTTGTTGATATTGAGTCCGTTGGGGGAAACGCCGATGGCGCTGACTTCGGCGCCGAGTTCCTCGAAGACATTCGGCGCGATGTGGTAGGTGGAGCCGTGGGCGCAGTCCACCACGATTTTCAGCCCGGTCAGCTTGAGCATCGGGCCGATGGTGCTCTTGCAGAATTCGATGTAGCGCCCCGCCGCGTCATCGACTCGCGAGGCCTTGCCGATGGTCTGGGAGGAAACCGTGGTCAGTTCCTTGTCCAGTTCGGCCTCGATGGCCAGTTCAATGGCGTCGGGCAATTTGGTTCCCTGGCCGGAGAAGAACTTGATGCCGTTGTCGTGAAAGGAATTGTGGGAAGCACTGATGACGATGCCGGCCCGGGCGCGCAGGGTGCGGGTCAGGTAGGCGATGGCCGGCGTCGGCATGGGGCCTAGCAGGCTGATGTCCACGCCAGCGGCGGTGACGCCGGCTTCGAGGGCGGCTTCGAACATGTAGCCGGAAATGCGGGTGTCCTTGCCGATGAGAATCTTGTTGCGGCCGTTGCCCATGCCGCCGAACACCTTGCCCGCGGCCCAGCCGAGCTTGAGCATGAAGTCCGGCGTGATCGGCGCGGCGCCCACGGGGCCGCGGATGCCATCGGTGCCGAAATATTGTTTGCCGTTGCTGCCCATGGCGATGTGGTTCAACCAGCTTCCCCGGGGAATGAGTGTACTGCAATCGCGTCCATCGTGGCAGCCACGTCGTGGCTGCGGATGATGCGGGCGCCACCTTCCAGGGCAAGCATTGTGGCGGCGATGCTGCCTGGCAATCGGTCCCCGGGCGCCCGGCCCGTGGCGGCGCCGATCATGGCCTTGCGCGACACGCCGGCGAGCACGGGAAAGCCGGAATCGGCAAACCGGGAAAGATTGCGCAACAGGGTGTAGTTGTGTGCGGCGGTCTTGCCGAAGCCGAATCCCGGATCGACAAGAATGCGCTCGGGAGCGATGCCCGCCGCCATGGCGGCCGCTGCGCGCCGATCGAGGAAATCCGCGACATCGGCAACCACATCGCCGTACTCCGGTTGCTGCTGCATGGTTCCCGGCTCGCCGCGCATGTGCATCAGGCAAGGCGCCATGCCGGAGCCGGCTGCGGCTTCCAGGGCGCCGGGGCGGCGCAGGGCGCGCACGTCATTGATCATGCCGGCACCGGCGCGGGCGGCGGCCCGCATGACTTCGGGCGAACTCGTATCCACCGAAACGATCACGTCAAGGCGGGCCAGTACCGCCTCCACCAGTGGCATCACCCGGCCGATTTCTTCTTCGGCTGAAACCTGCCCGGCGCCGGGGCGGGTCGATTCGCCACCGATATCGATCAGCGCCGCGCCTTCGTTGACCATGCCTTCGGCCTGACGCAGGGCCTTGTCGAGATCGATGCGAAAACCGCTACCGGATTCCGCGGCCAGGGCACCGCCGTCGTAGAAGGAGTCCGGCGTCAGATTGACGATGCCCATGCAAACCGGGCGCGAGAGGTCAAGACCGCCCTGGCCGGTGCTGAGCATGGTGGCCACTGTCAGGAACTGCGCCGCGGGAACAACCGGTCAGTGTTCGGTGGCGGGGTCGCCTATGGGTCCAGGCTGGCCGGAATCGCCCCGGGTTTCAGCGGGTTCGGCTTTGGCGCTGGCGTCGATATCATCATTGTCGGACCAGTCCGCCGGCGGGCGCGGCTTCTTGCGAGCCATGATGTCGTCGATCTGGTCGGTGTCAATGGTCTCATACTCCATCAGGGCGTCTTTCATCAATTCGAGAATGTCGCGATTCTCTTCCAGAATCTGCTGGGCCTTGACGTAGCATTCGTCGATGATCCGACGCACTTCACGGTCGATGGCGACGGCGGTGTCTACCGAGACGGTCTTGGCCTGATGCGCCGCGGAACGGCCGAGGAAAACCTCGCCTTCGTCTTCGGAGTAGAGCAGCGGCCCGAGTTCATCGGTCAGGCCCCATTTGGTCACCATATTGCGGGCCATTTCCGTGGCGCGCTGGATATCGTTGGAAGCGCCGGTGGTGACGCCTTCCTTGCCCAGTGTCATTTCCTCGGCGATGCGACCGCCGTACAGGCTGCAGATCTGGCTCAGGATCGAGCGCTTGCTGAGGCTGTAGCGGTCTTCCTCGGGCAGGAACATGGTCACGCCGAGGGCGCGTCCCCGGGGAATGATGCTGACCTTGTAGACCGGATCATGCTCGGGCACCAGCCTGCCGACAATGGCGTGGCCGGCTTCATGGTAGGCGGTGTTGACGCGCTCTTTCTCCGACATGACCATGGACTTGCGCTCGGCGCCCATCATGATCTTGTCCTTGGCTTTCTCGAATTCCTCCATGGTGACGAGGCGGCGGTTGGCGCGGGCGGCGAACAGGGCCGCCTCATTGACGAGATTGGCGAGATCGGCGCCGGAGAATCCCGGCGTGCCCCGGGCAATGACCGAAGCCTCCACCTTCTCGGCGATGGGCACATTGCGCATATGCACCTTGAGGATCTGCTCGCGGCCGCGAATGTCGGGCAGGCCCACCACCACCTGGCGGTCGAAGCGGCCGGGGCGCAACAGCGCCGGGTCGAGCACGTCGGGGCGGTTGGTGGCGGCCATGACAATAATGCCGTCATTGCCTTCAAAGCCGTCCATTTCGACCAGCAACTGGTTCAGGGTCTGCTCGCGTTCGTCATGCCCGCCGCCGAGTCCGGCGCCGCGGTGGCGGCCCACGGCGTCGATTTCGTCGATGAAAATAATGCAGGGGGACTGTTTCTTGGCCTGCTCGAACATGTCCCTGACCCGGGAAGCGCCGACGCCGACGAACATTTCCACGAAGTCAGAACCGGAAATCGAGAAAAAGGGCACCTTGGCCTCGCCCGCGATAGCCTTGGCGAGGAGCGTCTTTCCGGTGCCGGGCTGGCCCACCATGAGCACACCCCGGGGAATACGACCGCCAAGACGCTGGAACTTGTCCGGCTCGCGCAGGAAATCCACAAGCTCCTTGACATCTTCCTTGGCTTCCTCCACCCCGGCCACATCGGCGAAGGTCACCTTGATCTGATCCTCGCCGAGCAGTTTGGCCTTGCTCTTGCCGAAGGACATGGGGCCGCCCTTGCCGCCGCCGATGCCTCCCTGCATTTGCCGCATGAAGAAGAAAAACAGCGCGATGATGATGAGTACCGGGAATCCGGCCACAAGCAATTGCGCCCAGATGCTTTGCCGTTCGGGTTCGCGGCCGACGACTTCGACGCCGTTTTCAAGCAGGTCGTCGAGGAGCCGATCGTCGCCGATGGACGGCAGGGTGGTGCGGAAACGGCTGCCGTCATTGCGGATGCCGGTGAGATTGATGCCCGAGAACTCCACCGCCTCGACCCGCCCGGAATTCACTTCGCGGATGAACTCCGAATAGACGACGGTCTCTTCGGTGGTTCCCTGGTTGATATTGTTGAACACCGTCAGCAGCACGCCGGCGATGATCATCCAGAGAATCAGGTTCTTTGCCATATCGTTCAAGGCCTTGCCTCCCCCGGGTCAGCCCCGGACCGCATCCCGCCAGCAGGCGCTGCGAACTGTCTAGATATTCTCTGACACTTCCATCTGCCGCAGGAAAGCCCTGATTTAATCAGAGCTTGTTCTATTCTGCCCACGAAAATCGCTTGCGAGCAAGTACATTTCATTGGAACGCGCCCGGGACGCTTCCGGTTTTCTGGTTTTGACCGTGGCGAACTCCGCCTTGAGCGATGCCCGGAATTCCTCGCAGCCCGCGCCCTGGAAGACTTTTACCAACAGGCCGCCGCCGGGAGCGAGCACACGCGCCGCCAAGTCCGGCGCAAGCTCGGCGAGCGCCATGGCGCGGGGCTGATCAATGCCCTTCACTCCACTCATACTGGGGGCCATGTCGGAGATTACAAGGTCCGCGCCTGCCCCCGCCAGACGGCCAAGCACCTCATCAAGCACGGCCTGGTCGCTGAAATCGCCCTGGATGAATTCAACGCCGGGAATCGGCATCATGGGCAGCAGATCCACTGCGATCACTTTGCCATTGGGGCCGCTGCACTCCGTTGCCACCTGGGACCAGCCACCCGGCGCCGCACCAAGGTCCACTATGGTCATGCCCGGGCGAATCATCCGGTCCCGCCGCTGAATCTCCCACAGCTTGCAACTCGCCCTGGAACGGTAGCCCTGCTCCCGGCTGCGCTTGACATGTGGATCGGAAAAATGCTCCCGCAGCCAGCGCTTGCTCGATCTCGACCGGCTCCTAGACATGCTCCACGGTATCGATTTCGTACTCGATGTCGCCCGCAGGCGCCTGCACCACGACTTCGTCTCCCTCGACCTTGCCCATCAGCGCCCGGGCGATGGGGGAAACCACGGAAATCTTGCCCGCGGCGACGTCGGCTTCGTCCTCGCCGACAATCTGGTAGGCCACTTTTTCCCCGGTCTTGAGATTGAACAGGGTGACAGTGGCGCCGAAAATGACCTTGCCGCCAGCCTCGATACGGGTCACGTCGATCACTTCGGCGTCGGCAAGCTTGCGTTCGATTTCGGTAATGCGGCCCTCGCAGAACCCCTGCTGCTCCCGGGCGGCGTGATATTCAGCGTTCTCGCGCAGGTCGCCGTGTTCCCTCGCCTCGGCAATGGCCTTGGAAATCGAGGGGCGAACCACGGACTTGAGATGCTGCAGCTCTTCCCGCAGCTTCTTTTCGCCAGCGACGGTCATGGGTACTCTGGGCATGGTCTGGCCTTGCTTCTTTCCGCCAAGTATTCTCTGAAAACCTCCATCCGTGGGGTTTTTCATTATCGCAAAACAAAAGCGTGGTTTTTCGCTCACGAATTCAATGGCTTGCTCCAGTCACAGAGCATATCTCCGCGCCGATGCGGCGGCGCGCGAAGCTGCGCTTCGCAAGCGCTTGCCTTCACCCATCGAGTTCGGCATGCAATTGCTGAATCGTGTAAACCGACATGTTGTCACCGAATTTCAGGGCTTCGCAAACCGCGAAGGCCCCGGCTATGGTCGTGGTACAGAATACATCGTGACGGAGCGCGGTGCGCCGGATCGTGGATGAATCCGCTATTGCCTGTCTGCCTTCCGTGGTGTTGAACACGAGTTCGATCTCGTCGTTTTTTAGCATATCGACGATGTGGGGTCTACCTTCGGCGACCTTGTTCACCCGCTTTACCGGTATGCCCGCCGCATCTAGCACGGCTGCGGTGCCCCGGGTCGCGGCGAGCCGGTAGCCGAGCTTGAGCAACTCCCGGGCGATCTCCACCAGGTGGACCTTGTCCGGGTCGCGCACGCTGATGAAAGCGGTGCCGGACTTTTCGATATGGGCGCCGGCGGCGAGCTGGGCCTTGCCATAGGCTTCGGCGAATGTGGCGCCCACCCCCATGACTTCGCCGGTGGATTTCATTTCCGGGCCGAGGATCGGGTCCACCCCGGGAAACTTGTTGAAGGGGAATATCGCTTCCTTCACGGCGAATGTCGGCGGAATGACTTCCCGGGTGAAACCCTGTTCGGCAAGGGACTTGCCGATCATGCAGCGGGCGGCCACCTTGGCCAGGGAGGTACCAATGCACTTGGATACGAAGGGCACCGTGCGCGAGGCCCGGGGATTGACTTCAATGAGATAGACCTCGCCGTCCTGCCAGGCGAGCTGGGTATTCATCAGGCCCACCACGCCGAGTTCCAGGGCCAGGGCGGAAACCTGGCCGCGAATGCGCTGCCGCACTTCCTCAGGCAGGTTGTAGGGCGGCAGGGAACAGGCCGAATCCCCCGAATGGATGCCGGCCTGTTCGATATGCTGCATGATGGCGCCGACGATGACCTGCTCGCCGTCGCTCACCACATCCACGTCGATCTCGATGGCGGAACCGAGAAAACAGTCCAGCAGCACCGGGCTCTCGTTGGAGACCTTGACCGCATCGCGCATGTAGCGCCGCAGTTCGGATTCGTTGTAGACGATTTCCATGGCGCGACCGCCGAGAACCCAGGAAGGCCGCACCACCAGGGGATAGGAAATCTCCCTGGCCGCGCCAATGGCTTCTTCCACGCTGCGGGCGGTGCGGTTGGGCGGTTGCTTCAGCCCCAGCTTGCGGATCAATTGCTGAAAGCGCTCGCGGTCCTCGGCGCGGTCAATGGCGTCGGGAGAAGTGCCGATGATGGGCGCCCCGGCGCTTTCGAGCTGCTTGACGAGATTCAGCGGCGTCTGGCCGCCGAACTGGACGATGACGCCCTCGGGCTGCTCCAGCTCGACAATGGCGAGCACGTCCTCGAAAGTGAGCGGTTCGAAGAAGAGCCGGTCGGAGATGTTGTAGTCGGTGGAAACGGTTTCCGGATTGCAGTTGACCATGATGGTCTCGTAACCGTCTTCGCGCATGGCCAGCGCCGCGTGGACGCAGCAGTAGTCGAACTCGATACCCTGCCCGATGCGGTTGGGCCCGCCGCCGAGCACCATGATCTTCCGCCGCGACGAAGGTTTCGCTTCACATTCTTCCTCGTAGGTGGAATACATGTAGGCGGTGGTGGAGTCGAACTCGGCGGCGCAGGTGTCCACCCGCTTGAATACCGGGCGGAGGTCGAGTTCCCGGCGCCGGGCGCGCACGGCGCCCTCCGCGGCGCCGAGCAATTGCCCGAGGCGCCGGTCGGAAAAGCCCTTGCGCTTGAGGCGGAACAACTCGTCCCGGGGCAGTTCCGCCAACGTCTTGCCGGCCAGGGCCTGCTCCAGATTCACAAGTTCCCCGATCTGCACCAGAAACCAAGGGTCGATGCCGGACAAACCCGCGATTTTCTCCACGCTCCAGCCCTGGCGAAAGGCTTCGGCGAGATACCACAGCCGCTGGGCGCCGGCCTCGGTCAATTCCCGGGTCAGCCTGACCCTGGCGCTCGGCTGAAGATCCCGGCCGCGGTCCAGAATCGGTTCGAGCCCGCACACTCCCACCTCGAGCCCGCGCAGGGCTTTCTGCAGCGATTCCTGGAAAGTGCGGCCAATGGCCATGACTTCCCCCACCGATTTCATCTGGGTGGTGATGCGGTCGTTGGCTTCGGGGAATTTCTCGAAGGTGAAGCGCGGAATCTTGGTGACGACATAGTCGATGCTCGGCTCGAAGGAAGCCGGAGTCACGCCGCCGGTGATTTCATTGCGCAGTTCATCGAGGGTGTAACCCGCGGCGAGCTTGGCCGCCACCCGGGCGATGGGGAAACCGGTGGCCTTGGACGCCAGCGCCGAGGAGCGCGAAACCCGCGGGTTCATTTCGATGACCACGAGCCTGCCGTCGGCGGGATTCACCGCGAATTGCACATTGGAGCCGCCGGTTTCCACGCCGATCTCGCGCAATACCGCGATGGCGGCGTTGCGCATGATCTGGTACTCCTTGTCGGTCAGGGTCTGGGCCGGCGCCACGGTTACCGAGTCGCCGGTGTGGACGCCCATGGCGTCGAGATTCTCGATGGGGCAGACGATGATGCAGTTGTCGTTGCGGTCCCGGACGACTTCGAGTTCGTACTCTTTCCAGCCGATCAGCGATTCGTCGATCAGCAGTTCGTTGGTGGGGGACAATTCCAGCCCGCGGGAGCAGATTTCCTCGAATTCCTCGCGGTTGTAGGCGATGCCGCCGCCGGTGCCGCCGAGGGTGAAGGACGGACGGATAATGCAGGGAAAGCCGACCTTGGCCAGGGCCTCGAAAGCCTGCTCCATGTTGTGGGCCATGCCGTGGCGGGGGGTTTCGAGGCCGATGGCGGTCATGGCCCGGTCGAACAGTTCCCGGTCCTCGGCCTTGTCGATGGCCTCGCAGCTGGCACCGATCAACTCCACGCCGTGCTTTTTCAGCACGCCCATGCGGTTGAGGTCGAGGGCGCAGTTGAGCGAGGTCTGCCCGCCCATGGTGGGCAGCAGGGCGTCAGGGCGCTCGCGTTCGATGATCTTCGCCACCATTTGCCAGGTGATGGGCTCGATATAGGTTGCGTCCGCCATGGCGGGATCGGTCATGATCGTGGCGGGATTCGAATTCACCAGAATGACGCGATACCCCTCTTCCTTGAGCGCGCGGCAGGCCTGGACGCCGGAATAGTCGAACTCGCAGGCCTGGCCGATGATGATGGGGCCGGCGCCGATGATCAGGATGCTCTTGATATCAGTGCGCTTGGGCATGGCTGGTCATCAGTTGCATGAAATGGTCGAAAAGCGGCGCGGCGTCGTGTGGCCCGGGGCTGGCTTCCGGATGGCCCTGAAAGCCGAAGGCGGGCTTGTCCCGGTGGGCGATGCCTTGCAGGCTGCCGTCGAACAGGGAACGGTGGGTGCAGCGAAGCGGCGCCGGCAGGCTGTCCTCGTCGATGGCGAATCCATGGTTCTGGCTCGTGATCAGCACCGAGCCGTCATCAAGATCGCTCACGGGATGATTCGCGCCGTGATGGCCATGGGGCATTTTCACCGAACGGGCGCCGCAGGCGAGGCCAAGCAACTGATGGCCGAGACAGATGCCGAACAGGGGTATGCCGGCGGCGAGAAACTCGCGCACTGCGGCAATGGCGTAATCGCAGGGCTCCGGGTCGCCGGGGCCGTTGGAAAGGAAAATGCCGTCAGGCCCCATGGCCAGCGCCTCCCCCGCCGGGGTGGTGGCGGGAACCACGGTGATGGCGCAGCCCCGGGATGCGAGCATTCGCAGAATATTGTGCTTGACGCCGAAATCGTAAGCCACGACATGAAAGCGGGAAACATCCAGCGCGGCTGCTGCGGTTTCATTGCGCTTGTCGAGCGCCCAGACGCCTTCGTCCCAGGCGTAACTGTCGGCAACGCTGACCACCCGCGCCAGGTCCATGCCCTTGAGGCCGGGAAACTTGCGGGCCTCGGCGAGAGCCCGTTCGGCGCCGCCCCGGACAAACTCCGGGCCGGAGAGCAGGCAACCGTTCAGCGAGCCCTTTTCCCGCAGGAGGCGGGTGAGGCGCCGGGTGTCGATTTCGGCGATGGCGACGACATTCTGCTCCTTGAGAAATTCGTCCAGGCTTTGCCGGCTGCGGAAATTGCTCGCCAGCGGCGGCAGGTCGCGGATAACCAGCCCGGCGGCCCAGGCCCGGGAGGACTCCATGTCCTCGGCGTTGGCGCCGGTGTTGCCGATGTGGGGATAGGTGAGGGTTACGATCTGCCGGGCGTAGGATGGATCGCTGAGGATTTCCTGATAGCCGGTCATGGCGGTATTGAAAACGACTTCGCCACTGCTGCAACCGGCTGCGCCAATGGCGATACCCTCGAACAGATTACCGTCTTCAAGGGCCAGGACCGCGGACTTCTTCAACTTTCGCTCCAAAAGGCAACCTGAATCGCGGGCACAAAAAAACGGAATGGAGATTGCTCCAATCCGCTCTCGGGAACAGCTCCGCTGGGGCCGCCGGCACAGGTTTCAGCATTCCACATACTGAGGGGGTATTCTAGGCCGATGCGCCGCGGGTGTCTACTTGAAAATGGGACATCCAGCAATTCTCATTATGGCAATGGGTGCGCTCATATCAGTCATCCTGCGTGCAGTCGCAGGATCTCATCGCGTGGCCATTGCAAGAGATTCTGCGACTACGCTTCGCTTCGCGCAGAATGACATGAAGATTGGAGCGCCAAAATGAGAATTGCTGTGGGACATCTCTTGTCAGGCAACTTGTCCGGGCGGCGGACTTGACGGCATGAACGCTCGGGGTAGACTGAGCGGTCCATGCCGGAGATTGATGATCCAGGGAGTATTCCAGTGCATCGAACCACTTTGTTGACCCTTGCCGGGGTTTTTGCGGCAAGCCTGCTGCTGCTCGGGGCTTGCCAGGCGCCCCGGTTGAACCTGTTCGGCGCATACGCTGGCAACCACCTCGGCGAACCGTGATGAAGCCGGGCGGCGGCGCGAACTGGACAGGGATGGTCCGGAGGCGGCGGTAGAGAAGCGCAAGGCGTCGGTGCGGGCGAAGGTGGAGCATCCGTCCCTGTATGTGAAACGGCACTTTGGCTACGGCAAGGTGAGGTACCGGGGTTTGGCGAAGAACACACAGCGCATCGCGATGTTGCCGGGTTTCTCGAATCTGTTGATCGCCGGCCGCTACGCGGCGGCTTGAGATAGGGTGGGTGCGCCCGCACACCGTGGAAAGAGGTGGAAATGGGCCAGAATCCATGATTCCGGCGGAAATCCGGCGACTGATTCGATGGAGGATCGCCAAAAAACCCGGGGATGGACAAATGGCCCCCATATCGGCAGTTGATCAGATCTTCCCTAGAATTAGCGTAAGACTCGAAAGATGTTGGAACTGGAAGATTTTAGTGATAATCGCCTGAAACAGTGGTGTATCCATTGTAATAGAGCAATTGCAAGTATTGAGGTAAATCGCGATCATGTGCCAAGTAAGCTATTCTTGTCGAAAAAAATGAGAGAAAGAGGTGCAGAATATGACAAGAAAGGTGTTAAGCCTTACGACTACCTGCCGCAAGTGATTATTTGCAAGCGCTGTAACTCCGGATTTTCAAGAGACGAGGTGTATTTGCTCTGCGTGTTGCAAGCAGTATTCGCAGGGACACTTTACCCTGATCCAAAGGTTAACAAAGAAGCTTATCATTTATTGCGTAGTAACCGGGACATTGTTAAGTTGCTCAAGTACGGGCCAGATGGCCAAATACCGCTCTTTAGTGGCGAGAATGAGCCTTTCGTACTTTACCCAGACCCTGATCGTATTCGTAGGGTTATATTGAAAAATGCGAGAGGCCATGCATATCATGAATTGAGTGAGGCTCTAGGTGAGCCGACCATTGTCTCTTTTGTGCCATTTAGCCAGTTGCCCGAAGAGTCTAAAGAGAGTTTTGAAGATACCGGAGATGGTCCTAGCGTCTGGCCTGAAATGGGTAGTCGTATGATGGAGAGAATAACTGCAGGAGTGGACACGGTTGACGGCTGGATAGTAGTTGAAGAGGGCAAGTATCGATACTTCGTTGATTGGTCTTCATGTGTTACTGTGCGCACGGTAATTTGGGAATATTTGGCAACCGAAACAATTTGGGAAAATTGGTAGAATTTTTCGATTTAGCCTAAGGAGGAGTTGATTTTGGCGCAGTGTAGAATGAACAACAAAGTGTTTAGGCAGCGATTCTGGGAATACGAGCCTCCAAGGGCTGAAGACGAGAGAGATGAGTATCACCGCGATAAGTCTCGTATCATCCATTCTTCTGGGTTTCGTAGACTTCAGGCAAAAACTCAGGTTATGGGAGTTGGCGAAGGTGATTTCCACCGAACACAATTAACCCATTCGATTGAGGTGTCGCAAATTGGTGAAGGAATTTTGGCTTCAATATGCTTCAGGAAAGCAGGTGCACAAGAAGCGCTAGAATGGCTGCCGCCAAATGACTTGTTGGTAGCAGCTTGCTTGGCTCATGACCTTGGTCACCCGCCTTTTGGTCATAGTGGAGAGAAGGCCCTCCATGCTCGAATGATAAATTCTGGAGGTTTTGAGGGAAATGGTCAAACTCTACGAATTGTAACTCGCTTGGAGAAGTACAAGGCTGGCAAAGGAATGAATCCGACGCGGCGCTTGATCTTGGCCCTACTAAAATATCCAGTTCCATATTCAAATTTTGATATAAGTAGTTTTCCTGCGAAGCCTCCAAAATGCTACTTCGACACTGAGAAGCTAATTGTGGATTGGGCATTGGGAGATCCATTTTCGGATGGCGAAATTGAACGATTCACAAGTGGAGGAATCTCCGCAGGAAAACCGGTCCACAGAACACTTGACAGTTCCATTATGGAAACGGCAGATGATGTCGTTTATGCAGTTCATGACTTGGAGGACGTAGTAGCTAGACAGATGGTGCGCCAGGATGAAGTTACTAAATACTTGCAACCAGTATTTTGCGAATTTGGCCCAATAATAGGTGGGAGTGAAAAGGGGGTTAGTCTAGGTGAATTTGAGAAAGATCTATTTGAAAATAGTTTTGCAAGGAAAAGGCTGATTGGAAAGTTAATAAACTTGTTTATAACATCTTGTTCGTTATGGTCAAAAGAGGAATTTTTTCATCCATTGCTCAAATACCATGTAAAGTTTGAAGAACCTATTGAGAAATTACTTAAAACGCTTAAAAAACTTACATATGATCTTGTAATAAAGCATGCTGAGATTCAACAATTGGAGCGCCGAGGTCAGAGAATTATCAAGAAATTATTTGATGAGTTTGCTTTGGCGCCAGCAGACCTAATCCCTGAATCTGCATGGAGTGCGCTTAATGATGACGATGATAAAGATAGAAGGGTTTGTGATTACATTGCAGGAATGACTGATAACTATGCAGAAAAAATATATAGTCGTCTTTTTCTTCCAGGGAGAGGATCTAGTCGCGACGAGTTGTAGAATTTCATTTCTGCCTAATTCTTCGTAATTGCATGGCGACGGCTTCAAAATCGGTTTCATTGATTTTCATCAGCATTCTTAACTGTGAGAGCTTTTTTTGCAATAGCAACGCTAAAGTCAAATTCTGGTCCTGTTTCTGGCGCGCGTTTCAGAAATCCGGGTACGATTTTGTAAACGCCAATCCGCCTATAATCTGCAAGAAAGCGATTAAGGTTTTTTGAACTATCTGGATTCATTTCAGAATAGCGTGTCACAAACGTGACCTTTCTTGATTTGTTCAAATTGTCATTTTCTGGCAGGCTTGACCCAATCTGAACGATATAGTGATGGGGTTTCAATTCGGGCACGTTTCGGATAATCGAAATGGCAATTTCATCTTTTTCATCTCTATCTCCAAAACGATCACGCCACTGCTCGAAAATCTTCCGACCCGCACTCTCGTCTTCGAACAGAAGTGCCATGTTGGGTGGAAGATCATACCCAAAACTTAAGTAGCCACAGCCCCGCCAAATGGCCTTGTCCCATGTCGGCGAATGGATTACCGAGCGGACCGCCAGTTTCTTGTGGCTCTTTGGAATAGCAATGTCGGTCTGTTCCGTTCGTTCGAACTCCTTATTTTTGTTTTGTGGAAAAAATGCAGGTCTTTGAGCCTTAAGTTCAAAGCGTTTTGGAATGAGTTTATCCCAATCTTTGAGCTGAGCGTAAGATTTGTTGTTAATGCGGTTGTAGCTATTGGAGCATGCCATCACCATGGAAATCCTGTAGAGTACGACTTAATCATTAATCAGTCGTTTTATCAGGTCTTCGAAATTAGGGGTAATGCAGCTTACTCCCAGAACATTGACCGCGAGGAGAGACAGCGATTCATGGATATCATGGCTTTTTTCAGGATCTCCGACGTCAAGTTGGCGCGGCCAGACTACTTGCGTCATCATTTGGAGAGCTTCTGTCAGTACTTGAGGTTTGTTCGTATCGTCATTCGCTACCAGGTTGATTCGATACTCTTCAACATGTGGAACAATCTTTTGCTCGATTGCTGTAGCAAAGAACGCCTCTAAAGCTCCCACAATTGTTTCCGCAACGGGAATTAGCTCAGCGCCCTCGAAATCGACTATGACCCGCATGCCAAGAATCAAACTGCTCAAAGATTGGACGCCATCCTCATTTAGTACAAGCGGCACATCGAAATTGTCCGAGATGCTCTGGTTTTTCAGTTGACTCATCATCTCTGCCACAGCTTCATCGGACTCAAGTTCAGGAATTGTCTTATTGACCCGCAATGTCTCCAGATGACCGAGCGCATATAGGAGCGCTATGTGCGCAACTCTTAATCCCAAACTATCGAGTACATCTGGCAGTTTTTCCACGTGGCTAAGGTCGTCAGCGTCCAAATTTAGGATGAAGACCCCCAAGGCCAGATCAAAGTCTCGTAGCTGCGTATCCATGCGGTCCTTGGAATTGTCACTCAAGGATGTGTTAACCAAGAGACCGTTGAGTAGTTGTATATTGTTTAGCACATCCGGCAGATGCCCCAACTCCAATGATATCCACGCCCAGAGCATTGAAGTCCTTATGGCCTCAATCGGGATGTCATTTTCTCTTTCCATCGCGGTGAAGAGAGTGGCCATGGTCACAGCACAGCTTGCTCGTGCAGCCCATAAGAGGCCTGCACTTCGATACGCCAAGGCCAAGTAAAACATTGCGTCAGCAAGTTCTTCCGTGTATTCCTGTTTAAACAATCCTACAGCGGCTTTGCCAAGCCAACGAATCATATCGAAGTTGTCGTCGAAGCTGAGCTTTTTAGCTCGATTCAGATGCATGAGAGCGGCCTTGCCTTCACTTTCCCTTTCCGCCACTGCGTTTGCACATACCTCGACAAGATCATTGTAATCAGGGTCGTTTCCTGCCAATTCCCCTGAAAGATCGATGATGCGAATCAATGTCCTAAAATCGAATTCTCCCAATCCACGCGCATCGTCTACCACTTTGGCATATTTTCTCCAGATTTTTGGAAGCTGCTCATGTTCGTTCTTCAGCATTGCACGATTGAAATGAATGAGCAGTATTGCAGAGCGCGCTTCGAGTTGGTTGTTTGGTCGCCCTCGTTCGTTCGCGAGGCTTTCCAGCTTTTCTTCGAGTCTATCTGCACGTTCCCAAAGTTTTGCGTCTGCTGCTGAAACGTGTCCGTAAATGACGCTGTTTACTAGCAATTGAAATAGGTTGCAGAGCCATTCGAGGTCAACAGTATTATCAGATTGAAGAGATCTTTCTTCGAACTCTTCATATTCTGCGAGCAGGAAATCAAAGTCATTAAACCACCAGAAGGCGGTCCAGACGCGCTCGTAACGCGCTTCGAGTTTCTGGCGCGATGTGCCGTATTTCTCAGCAAGTCGGATAGCTCTGGAAAATCGACCATTCGTGTCATCGCGAGGCAGTTCAAGGTTACGCGAAAGTCTTGCAGCCACCAGCGCTTGCGAGGCGAGTTGAAGCTTCATACCTGCGAAGTCATCGGGATTGTGAATCTCGCTCTCAATTTCTTCAAGCTGGCTTTTCCGTAAATAGTCATTCGGGCCAAGCTTAGGGGTACTTTCGGCCTCGCCGACCTTTAGGAAATTATACGCGAGATCAGTTCGCTCCTTTGCTATAGTCTCATCAACGATCCATGTGCGGTCGTGAATAGTGACCGGAATTCCATATAAGTTGGTAAGCTCATCCTCCAATCTGGCACGGTCTTTGGCGCGAGCGTGCCTACTGGTGACGAAAAAAATACGTTCATAGCCGCGGCCCGTGTGTACGATGCCACGTACATCGCTACGGGCTTTATCTGTCCATTTTTTCTTAGCGCTAATCGCAAAGGCCCATTTCTCGCTTCCGTGGTTCGCGATGCCTTCATAGTAGCGTTCCCGAATCTCTTCAGAGGCCGGTAGAGTTTCTGTATCGACCTTACTGTCGCCACCACCTTCGGGACCAGTCTGTGCTCTCAAGCCCGGACATATTGCTCGTTCGCAGAGTTTGCGGCAGAACAACTCGAAATCGTGGTCCTGGTTTCGGGAGGTTATCGTGTCCAGATGGTATTCGAATTGGTCAGCCCGCAGACTGGTAGTCGTTCGGTCTTTGCTATCGGAATAGTATTCGGGGCGCAGACCGCGCATAAACTCCGATGGCTTAATGCTTTCGGGTATCGCCAATTGTTCCTCATGGTTGTTGGATTTGGATTCCATAAATTCGGAGCACGTTCCAATAGTGAAGGAATGAAAATTCCTATTTCTCGCATTTAACCATCAATCAAGTACTGGTATGCTTGCTCGGCAATTTCGCGGGAGCGCTCGCGTAAGGTCAGTGGCGCAATGGGGTCGCCCCGCAGGCGATACGCCTTGAAGAAATGCGCGGTGCCAGCGGAAGGGTTTGGAACTAGAGTTGTCTTGAGTTCATTGGAGCGCAAGTCAAAATTGTAGGCAGCTACCATTCGCTCAACTTCGCGCCGCGTCAGACTCGAAACTTCGACCAAGTCATCATCTACCGGCATATCAGCAGGAAGAATCAGCGTACGGTGATGCGCTGTGCCATCGGCCAAGGCAAATGGCGTCGGCGCAACATACATTTTCCGATCTCGCACCAGTATATCGCCGTAGCTACCAATCCCCCGAAAGCTCTTGTTCTCGTGAACGTAAGTACTGTCGGCGTTCAAGAAACTACCGTGACAAACTACCAGATCCAGAACAGGGTACCGGTTGCCATCCGGCCTTTTTGGATAACGGCCGAATACATAGAACACTTGGCGTCCATTGTGTTCGCCGCATGGAACCTGACTATTGCAATCATAGTCGGCGTCCCGGCCCGGATAAGCCAGCCCTTTCAACTCGAACCCCTCACAGTAGCGAACGAGCTTGAAATCAGGATAAGTGTTGCGACCAGATTCATCGTAATTCTCACCTACGTCATCAAGGCGAGACTTGAACCAGTTCTGGAAATGGAATTCTTTGTCATTTTGATCGTTGCGCTCAATGAGGATGCCATCGCGCATGGCGGAGACACATTCCTTGAACACGGCGCATACAAGGCTCATGAATTTGCCTCTTCAAAATTATCACAATATGGAGTATGCAAGTTCTGAATCGCGTCCTCGATTTCCGGCTCGCTCGTTTGCAGAAGAGAGAGAGCTGCCTTCAATTCACGCATTCGTGACAGTTGTCGAATTAACTGCGCCATTACAATAATCCGAACATCGTTGAGACTGAGCTTTTGCCGGAGTTCCCTTAGCCGCACTACCTGTTCAGATACAATTGGAAGGATGGTGTCCCACAAGTCTCCGTTCCATTGAAGAGAAGGGAGGCTGGAGCGCTTGCGGCATACCAGAATAATGTCGAGATCGATTGGTTCTTTGGCTTGGAGCTTGGGCATGGCCACCGACATCTCGGCTTTGATTGGATGAGCGGCTGTGACGGCGAATCCCGCCTTCATAACGGCATGGAGAACTGAACTCCAGCCTTCGTTGCGTGAGTGATGGTAAGTAAAAACAAGCACGCCTTCATCGGCCAGGACTCGATGGGCTTCGACCCAGACCTTCGACAGTCTCTGGGTAAAGGCATCTGCATCGGCATTTTGCACTTCGGCGACTGAGCGTGTAGTCCGAGACAATCTTTGCTCCTGATCGTCCAGGATATGACGCTGCCACACATGAAAGAAGTCGGCGAGTTGGGAGTAATGAACATTGTCGAAGAAGGGTGGATCGCTAATTATGGCATCCACGCTTCCATCTGCCAGATCAGTCTGGCTGGAATCACCGCACGACAGATAAACGCGTTTTCCTTTTTCAAAGGCGTCAAAGTCTGCGGCAATATCCGAACCCAGAGGCTCAGAAAGACCATAAACCTTTTCTGTAACCCTGCGGCGCCGACTATCGGTGAGCCGCAACTCAAACGGGTTGTCGGCATAATCGAGAGCTCGACGGATGCGTCCCTCGAACATTGTCATGAACGAACCGGAACTTTTGGCTGTCCCCCAAACATTAGCTTCAAGTGGGATGCGTTCAGGTTTGAGGATGTGGTGGGCGAACATATGGCGAACTGCACCAGTGCCTTCACCTTTATAAGATGCGAACATGTTGTTGAATTCGAGAGCACCCGAGAAAAGGCAGGTGAACAGATTCTTGAGCGCCGGATCAGGCACTTTGCGTATGCGTTCGGCCAAAATCGATAAGCAAAGCAATTGCCGATCATTGAACATCTCGTGCCAATAACGGTAGTTGTACCTGAGCACCTGGTTTGTATTGTAGCCAGGCTCCAGACCAACCACGGGATAAGCATCACTCCTCTGGGCCAATACTTCAGAAGCCTTCAAATAGAGTTCTTGGTCCGATTCGTTTACAGCCATGTATTGCTTTCGCCCGTCTGGGAGAAGAACGAGCTTTGCATAGAGGCGGTGCGCTGGCGGATCGTTCTTTTCCTGCACTGTCTTGGCGATCGGAAAGCTGTGAGAACACTCCGAGCAAGTGGCCTTCTGTCCATGTGCTTGCCCCTCTTGCGGATCAAAAGCCAGTGAGCAACCTGAGCAGACCGCGTTATGGGCATCGTAGTCCACTGGATTCACTTCTCCACAGGAAGGGCAAGTGGCCTGAGATTCCGGATGACGTTTGGCGTAGGCGTGGCGCGCGAAAATCCTTGTCGCAAAGAGGTCGACTCTCGCGCTGCAATTCGGGCATTCGACTTGTTTGACCCAGAAATAGTACAAGACATCGGCTTGCGCACCGTCCTTGAGTTTAGTCTTGTAGTAAGCCTTGATGGTTTCAGCCACATCGTTCTGGATACTCTGGAATGTCTCGAGAATGGCTCTGCGATCATGAACGGCAAGGGCGTTCCGCACCAGGAAGTGCGCCACCGGATTAATATCGCGGCCTATAGCGCGCGCCCCGAGTTTGAGCGTTTCCCCGATAGTTGTGCCACTGCCCATGAAGGGATCGAAGATAACCCTGTTTCTTAAATGGACAGGACGATAAAAGGCTTCGAGCACATCCGTTCCAGAAGGCGTGAGCGCACCGAGCACGATTGCTCGAAAGACTGTCCCGAGCCTATGCGCCCACCACTTATGGATGTGGTACGTCGGCCGATTGATTTCCTTTCGCCAACTCTCGACAGCGGCAATTTGACTGATCGCCTCAAAGGGGAAGTCGTCGTCTTCCAGAGCACATGGTCCTTTGAACGGTGGAAAACGGTCTTCCTCCGCAGGTGCGGACCCGAGGTTGAGCTTTCCTTGATATTGAGGCATCCAGGCCGTCATTGCTCCCCGCCTTCCTCTGTTTCAACTGTGGACATCGTCGTTAAAAATATTCCGTAAGCGCCATATACGCTATATATCGGCAGCGGAACCAAACCAGATAACTCGGAGAGCCATTGGGTCGAATCATACCATTATGTACGTACAGTCAATATCATAGTACATCTTCTCGATCCCGGTCCGCCGTGCAGCCAATCTCCCTCATTCCCGGATAAGGATTGAATCCAGATAGAAGAGCGGCGCAACCCGCTTGGTGAAAATAGCAAAATGCCGGGTGACGAAACCCTCACCCCGCAGGTGCACCGCATGTCCAAGATAATCCCAAACCCGCCGAAAATCGAGATCGACTTCAGGAACACGCAATTGACCGGCCAGAGTGGCTGGCCGAGTCGACGGCGCGGGTGCGACACCGCCCCAGCGGCTGGTAGACGCAGGACTACGTCATGGTACGGCGGCTTCACGACGGCCCCCAGCTTTGTCTACCGACTTCGCACACGGTCATCCTGACCTCACATGCGGATCTGGACCTGCACCATCCGCCCTGCCGGAACTTCCGGGCCAATCAGGCGTTCTACGCCTGCGGCCAGCTCGCGCAGTTGCTGCTGCGCGCCATGCAATACGAGTTACTGCCTGTCGCGGACCGCACACACGGACTGCGTACGTTGATCCGTCATCTGATCCGCACCATGGCCAGACTGGTGCGCAGCGGCCGATGCTGGCGTCTGGATTTCGCCACGACGAACTTCCGCCTCGACTGGCTGCTGTACGCTGCCTGACAACTCGAATAGCCGCGTCTCTCTCCTGGAGCAAGGCCGCGACGCCGACAGTGGCGGGTCGCCCCGCGCCCGCGGGTCGAGAATCCTGCATGAGAAACCCCCGGCCAGAGCCAAATCCCCGTCCATCACGACAAAAAACCAGAATCCGCCAATGCCGGGACCGGCGACGCACACAAAAACGACGGAGATCGGCCTCCGCAATCCGCGGGCCGCGCTTATCCGGGGACCAGGATTCTTGTAAAGGGCGACTTGCCCGGACTTGACGGCATGAACGCTCGGGGTAGACTGAGCGGTCCATGCCGGAGATTGATGACCCAGGGAGTATTCCAGTGCATCGAACCACTTTGTTGACCCTTGCCGGGGTTTTTGCGGCAAGCCTGCTGCTGCTCGGGGCCTGCCAGGCGCCCCGGTTGAACCTGTTCGGCGCCGCCGGGCCGGGCGCCCCCCTGGCGGTGGGTGAAGAAGTCAATCTGGACTTTTTCACCAGCTACCTGAATTTCGATACCGGCGTATCCCTCGACGCCGGAGCGGATTACGCCTTTCGCATCACGATCCTGAGCCACTGGATCGACCGCGACATTGACGTCAATGAAGCCGGGGAACCGCTGGACGAGCGGGGTTTCGGCAACAGCCTGATGCCCTTCGAGTGGGCGGGCAATCTGCGCCGGTCCCGGAGCCACAACTGGTTCGAACTCATGCTGCGCCAGCCGGATTGCCCCCGGGACAGCCTTGCGGGAGTCTCCGACCTGCAGTACGACGCGGCGAGCGGCAGCTACCGCTTCGTCGCGGCGTGCAGCGGCAATCTCGCCCTGTTCGTCAATGACAGCTACGGTTTCTATGGCAACAATGCGGGTTACGCCAATATCCTGCTGACCCGGCTCGACTGAAACACTGGAGGCGCGCCATGCATACCATGCGACAGATACTCGACCGCAAACAGAAGAAGGAACTCTGCTCCATTCGCCCGGAGGCCAGCGTCTATGACGCCATCAAGCTGATGGCGGATCATCGCGTCGGCGCCTTGCTCGTGATGACCGGGCCCGAATTGCAGGGCATCATTTCCGAGCGCGATTACGCCCGGGAGGTGATTCTCAAGGGCCGCGCTTCGCGGGATACCCGGGTTGATGAAATCATGACCACCCGGGTGGTTTCGGTGCCTTCCAGCCATGCCGTGGACGCTGCGCTCAATCTGATGACCGACAACCACATCCGCCATTTGCCGGTAGTGGATGACGGCCTGGTGGTGGGCATCGCCTCGCTTGGCGATATCGTCAAGGACATCATGAGCGACCAGCGGGCGACCATAGAGCAATTGCAGAATTACATTCGCAGCTGACCGGCACCGTTAGGGAAGCTCTGATCAAGTCAGAGCTTCCCTGCGGCACATGGAAGTGCCGCCCTGCCCTGCTTCCGACTGTTCCAGCCGGTATCCGCCGTCCCTGGTGGCGACGAAGCGCAGGCGGTAATTGATGCAGGCGGGTTTTTCGTCGGGGATGTGGCTGACGTAAATCAGCCGGGTGGGTGTTTGCCCGGCGATGGCGTCGAGCATTCCGAGAACGAAGTCCCTGTGGTAGTCATCGAGACCGACGCAGGGCTCGTCGAGCACGAGAATGGCGGGCTGTTTCACCATCGCCCGGGCGAGCAGCACGAGGCGCTGCTGACCGAAGGAAATCTGGTGGTAGTAGCGCCCGGCAAGATGCGCCATGCCAAGACTTTCAAGCCAGGCCCCGGCCCGACCCTGTTCACTGGCGGCGCTGTCGTCGTAAAGCCCCACCGAATCAAAAAATCCCGACACCGCCACATCGAGCACTTTCCAGCCCTTCACATAGCGGTTGTGCAACTCATTGGACACGACGCCAAAGCAGCGCTTGATGTCCCAGACGGTCTCGCCGCTGCCCTTGCGCCGGCCGAACAGGTACACCTCCTGGCCATAGCCCTTGTGGTTCTCGCCGTCGATGAGGCTCAGCAGGGTGGACTTGCCACAGCCGTTGGGGCCTTCGACGAGCACGTGATGCGCGCTGGTCATGGTCCAGTGAACATCCCGCAGCACTTGCAGGTCGCCGTAGCCGGCGCTCACGCCTTTCAGTTCGATCAGTTTCGATTCAGGCGGGTGGGTGTCCTGGTTTGTGTCCGGGGAATGGGTATCCTGGATTTTTGGATGGGTGTCCCGGCTTTTCCGGCTTTTTTTTCGGCTGGTCTCGTCAACAAAGTGCGCGAATGGCAGGCGTTCGGGGATAACCGGCTCGCGCCGAAAGCGCGCAATGGCCTTTTGCCATCGGGCTTCCCGCATTGGGCCCTGCGCCAGCACGCCAAGGTTTTCCATGACGAGCAAATGCGTTGCGCCGGGGAAGCGGTCGCCCCCGCGCCGGCACAGGTGCAGGCTGGCGCAACCGGGACCAAGATGCCCGGCGATGGCCTGCTCGATGCGAGCGCGGGATTCCCGGTCCACCGCTTCCAGTGGCTCATCGAAAATCAGCAGCCGCGGGCGTGATGCGTACTGGCCGTATAGCGCCCGGGCGATGAGAGCGCGGCGGATCTGGCCTGAGGAAAGAAAGCGGATTCCCTTTTGCAGCAGGGCGGTGAGGTCGAGCTCCGCAGCAAGCCCCCGCAGTCGTGATTCGTCCTGTTTCGCCGCTGGCAAGCTTGAACGAATCAGTTCAGCCACCAGGGTGCCCTGGTCGATCGCGTCTTCGCGGAAATCGCTGATGTCGAGCCGCTCATCACGCCGCCACAGCCGCTGCTGCTCCTCGAAGGAAACGGACAGGATATCCCGGACGGGGTCAAAACCCCCGGCGAATCGCAGGTAGCTGCCGGTTTCGGGACGACGCCCGGTGATGAGGTCGACGAGCAGGGATTTGCCGGCGCCATTGGGGCCGAAAACGCACCAGTGCTCGCCGGCGTTGACTGCAAAGCGCTCCACGGTGAACAAGTCATGGCGGTTGATTCGGCAGCGCGCCTGGTCAATCTGGAATAACATTGCGCGAGTATAGCGAACAGGCCAGGAAACTGATGGGCCGGACTTTTCGTATCTTGATTGTGCTTTTGCCGCTTTCGGCCTGCGCGGGCGTGGAACCTGTTGCCGGGCTCGATGGCGAGCGGCTGTTTTTGGACAATTGCGCGGAATGTCATCAGGTGGATGGACGCGGGGTCGCGAATGTGTATCCCGCCCTCGACGGCAATGAAACCGTGACGGGCTCCGGGGCTGATATGGCGCTGGTGCTCATCATCGGACGCGGCGAGATGCCTTCCTTTCGCGGGGCGCTCGGTTCGGCGGAAATGGCGGCGGTGATCAATTACGTGCGCAATGCCTGGAGCAATAGCGGCGATCCCATCAGCGCCGGGGAAATCGAAGCCTTGTAGCTTCAGGAGCGCAAGTAGGAGGCGCCGTTGACGTCGATGATGGTTCCGGTGGCGAATTCGGCGCCGCGGGAGGCGAGGAAAAGCACGGCATGGGCGACTTCCCCGGGTTCGGCGACGCGATGGAAAGGGCTCTGGGCGCGGATTTCCTCGCCTTCGGGGCTGCCAAGGCGATCAGCGGTCAATTCGGTATTGACGAATCCCGGCGCCACCGCGCCAACGAAGATGTCGTGCGGCGCCAGCGCCACGGCGAGTGACTGGCTCAGGGAATTGAGTGCGGCCTTGCTCGCGCCGTAGGCGGGTTTCAGCGGCTCGCCGCGAAAAGCCCCCCGGGAAGTGATATTGACAATCCTTCCGCCGCCGCCCGCGATCATGTGCCGCGCCGCGCAATAGCAGAGATTGGCGGGGCCGAGCAGATTCGCGGCCAGGGTCTCGCGCCAGGCCCTCTGCCATTCCCCATAAGAAACCTCGGCGATGCGATGATAGATGCCGATGCCGGCATTGTTCACGAGAACATCAATGCCGCCAAGGCGTTCCGCGACATCGTCCACAGCGGATTGAACCGCATCCGGGTCCGCCACGTCGGCGGCCAGGGCGATATGACCCTCGCCCGGCAATTGCGCCAGCGCCGCTTCCGCCGCCGCCGTATTGCCGCGGTACACGATGGCGACTTGCGCCCCGGCCCCGGCGAAGGCCAGCGCAATGGCGCGACCGATGCCCCGGGAGCCGCCGGTGACCAGTACTTTCTGATTGTCGAATCTCATTTTGGCATCTGCATCCTGTCCAGTGGTTGATTTTCTTCACACCGCACGCGGCGAAGTCACCCTCCCATCATACTGCGCGGAGCGAAGCCACCCTCACTGTCATTCTGCGCGGAGCGAAGCGGAGTCGCAGAACCCCATGCAGCGCCCTCCCAATGAGATTCTGCGACTGCGCGCAGAATGACGGCGGGGAACGCGCGCACAACCACGGCGGGAAAGCGCGCGCAACCGCGACCGGGGAGGCGCGCAGAATGACCAAATGGGTCACTCGAGCCTGAACATATTACCCTCTCCGGTTGCATTGACCCGGCCGCCGCGACCGATTTGCCCTTCGTCTGCAAGGCGCCGCAATGTGGCTTCATCCGCCGGGGTGTTGGCGATAAATCGCTTTCCGTTATCGCGCAATCGGCCAATGACGATACCCCGCACAGGCGCGCCACGCCGAAAGCAAACGGTCCAGGTTTCCACCGTGGCCGCTCCCCGGGGCTGTTCGGTGAACTCCGGGCCGGCCATGGCGTCGATTTGCGCCTGCATCGCGGAAGAATCCGGCCTCCGCCATGGCCCGGCGAATGGCGCCGTGGAGTATATCCCCGTTGCATGCTTGGAAAGATAGCCCCCGTTGGCGGTGACGAGTCCAAAACTGCCGGGACGCGCCCGGAGCAAGCCTGGCAGGGTGGCGATGGCGTGCATGCTGTAGTTGTTGCCGGGGCCGCCGAAGAACGGCAATCCGCCGGTAACCGTCAGGCCCCTTGGATCATCGACCGCCAGACCGAGTTCGGCGCAGGCCACTTCCACCGCCGAGGGAAAGCAGGAATACAGATCGATGAAATCCATGTCGGCCACGGTCTTGCCGGCCATGGCGAAAGCCGTGGCGGTATTGGCGCGAATCGCCGGTGAGGAATGATAATTGACCCGTTGGGAGACGAGCCGCTTTTCCCTTGCTTCGGCGCAGCCGTGGAGGAAAATCCACCGGCGCGGGTCGATACCCAACTCCCGCGCCCGACCCACCGAAGTCATGAGCAGGGCGGCGCCCTGGTTTACCCGGTCCCTGGCGTTGAGCAGTTTGGGATACGGCAGACAGATGAAGGGATTGTCTTCGCCGACCCTGGCAAGTTCCCCGGCGCTGCGGGCCTCTCCATAAAATGCGAAGGGGTTGTCCTTCGCCACCCGGGTAAAGGGCGCCATGAGCCGGCCCATGTGCGGCAAATGCTCATGCAGACTGTGGCCAAGCCGGGCGCGGATGGCGTTTTCGAACAGCGGATAGGTCTGCACGGGAATACCGACGCCATGGGCCAATTCGTGCGGAGTCGCCAGCACTGCGCCCATGCCGCGGTCCTCCAGCGGACCACCGCCGGGCTCATGCCAATCGAGGCTGAGACCGGCGCGGGACGCGGTGCGGGCGGTATCGATGGCTTCGCCGCCGGCAAGCAGGGCCATGCCCGCTTCACCTTCGGCAATCGCCTGGGCGATTTCATTCACCAGGGTCTGGGGGGTATCGCCGCCAATCGGACCATAGACCATCCGGGACGGGTTCGCGTCAATACGCCGCGCCACAGCCCGCGGCGGGTTTTCCGCCCGACCGAAGCCATGATCGTCCCGGGGCCGGTTGCGGGAATCCTCGAAACAGCGAACCACCGCCACCGTGTCGATGTGGGCGGCAAGCCCTTCTTTCCTCCCCGTATCCTGAAGGGCGGCGTCCGCGGCGCGGGCGGCAAGACCCATGGGCGGCAGAGCCCGCAGCGGCGGCTTGCGCTCGCTGTACTGGCCCGCGCCGACAATTACCGGAGTGGAGTCTTCAAGCAAAATGGCTTCGCCTTGTCGGGTGGAAAATCATGGAAAAATTTGTTTCGCAAGTCAAAAAGGCCGTTTGGGAGACCGGATATCCAGATTGTAATGCACAGGTTGTAATGCAATGGACATTCCCCGGCATTGCTTTTACTCTGGCATACCGTACAGCGGAGGAGTTGGATTTGTCCAGAATCATGGGCGGCGGCGACGAGCGGCCTGCGCCGTACTGGGATGAGGCCCGGCGGACTTTGGGAGGGGTTGATCCGGTGCTGGGCGGGATTATCGCCCGGGCGGGTGACTCGATGCTGCGGCCGCGGCATGATCCTTTCTTCTCGCTTTCGCGCTCGATCGTGGGCCAGCAGATTTCGGTGAAAGCGGCGGAGTCGGTCTGGCGGAAGATGCTCGGGCGGCTTGGCGGGATTTCGCCGGAGGCGGTGGGCGGGGAGGATGTGGAGAGCCTGCGCGGCTGCGGCCTGTCACGGCAAAAGGCGAGTTATCTGCTCAGCCTGGCGGGGCGCTTTCTCGATGGCTCGCTGCAACAGGAGCAATGGAGTGAAATGGACGACGAGGAGGTGATTGAACGCCTTGTCAAGGTCAAGGGCATTGGCCGCTGGACCGCCGAAATGTTCCTGATTTTCCACTTGCTGCGACCCGATGTGCTGCCAGTGGACGACATCGGCATCCAGAAAGCCATCGCCAATCATTTCAATAACGGCCAGCGCCCGGGGCCGAAGGAAATGATCGCCATTGCCGAACCCTGGCGGCCCTGGCGTTCGGTGGCGTCCTGGTATCTCTGGCGCAGCCTGGACGCGGTGCCGGTGGAGTATTGACGGTTCCGGGCTTGTGGCCGCGTTGCGCGGGCTACCCGGGGTCCGGATCGATCCCGACCACCTCTCGCAGCGTCTGCCGGAAGCGCTCGGCGGAACAGTCCCGCGCCACAGCTTCGGCAGCGGTCCTGCTGAGCCGCTCCCACAGTTCCGCGTCGCGATACAGGCGCAAACAGAAGTCCGACTCCTCATAGTAGGCGGGCGCATAAGCTTCATCGAAACCGCCGAGTTCCCGGAACTTCTCACTGGCGAACAGGAGAAAGGCGCCCGAGTAGTAGTCCACATCGCAGCGAAAGCGGAAGGCGCCGCGCACCGCGAGCAGGTCGCCGGCCGCAAGGCAAAGTTCCCGTTCCTTGCCGAGAAAATCGGCCGACTCGCAAACCGGCCCCACTACATCACAGACCACGGCGGAACCGGCCCTGGGGCGGCGCTTCCCCGCCATAGCGCACGCCAAGGCCGCCGCCGATATCGAGATGCCGCAGCGCGATGCCCTCCGCGGCAAGTTGGCCGACAATGGGCAGCAGCCGGTCGATGGCGTCGAGAAATGGCGCCACGCTGGTCAATTGGGAACCGATATGACAGTCGATGCCCACGGGATGCAGCCCCGGCAAGCGGGCCGCGCGGCGATATAACACGAGGGCGCAACTGACGGGGATGCCGAACTTGTTCTCTTTCAGGCCGGTGGCAATATAGGGATGGGTGCGGGCGTCCACATCGGGGTTGATGCGCAGGGAAACCGGCGCGATGACGTCCATGGCGATAGCGATTTCGTTGATGCGCTCGAGTTCCGCTTCGGATTCCACATTGAAGCAGCGGATGCCCGCGGCCAGCGCCTGGCGAATCTCGGCTGCGCTCTTGCCCGGCCCGGAAAACACGGTCCTGCCCGCCTCGCCCCCGGTGACCCGCAAAACGGCTGGGACACCGACCAGTTCCCGCTCGACCTGTACGATTGCGTCCACGGCATGATGGTCGTGCTCGAAGCGGGCGGCCTCGGCCGCGGCGGACTCAACTTCGACGCCAAGGTCAGGCGGGAATCCACCGACATCGAGGACATGTTCATCGCCCACATCGGCGGCATGGACGCATTCGCGCGAGGCCTGCTCATCGCCGACAGCATCCTGGCCGACCCGAAAATGCCTTCGCTCAGGCTGGGACGCTACGGCAGCTTCGATTCCGGCGACGGCGAACGCTTCGAAAACCGGGAACTCGATCTGCCGGCGCTACGGGACATCGCCGCCGCCGCGGGCGAGCCCGCCCGGATCAGCGGCAAACAGGAACTGGTGGAAAACCTGATCAACGACCACATCGCCCGCGCCGGCCGCTAGCCGCGCCGCCTCCCCCGCAGTTCCCTCCGTCATTCCGCGCGAAGTCGCGGAATCTCAATCTTCTCGCGCAGAACGACACTTCGCTCCCAGAACAAACAGTTTGCACTCAAACTTTCTCGGAGTAAACTCCGAATT
>JAJDVS010000094.1 GCA_022825945.1 Pseudomonadales bacterium | reverse complement strand
GGCGCATTCAAGCATTCTCAACCGCTTGCCCGCCACGGTGGAGCGGATAGAGGAATCTCCCGACACCGCCATGTGCATGGTGCATCTGCGGGTCGGCGAAAGCACCAGGCTGCTGTCACGAGTGTCGCGCAAATCGGCGCGGCGGCTGGAACTGGCGCCTCGCAGGGTGATTTACGCCGAAATCAAATCCGTGGCGATTCTGCAATAAGTGGGTCCCGGTCCGCGCAGCCTGCAAAAAACACCGCTTTTCGGGGGCGCAGCCCAAGGGCGCGGATGAGAGCGGATTTTCGACCGTGAATTCCCGCGGCGCAGTCTCCTGGCGTTTATGAGGCGCAGCTTCATGCGCGGACCAGGCGGCACCGGACTTTGCTTGTAAACCCCGGACAAATGCAGTAGCTTGCAAGCTCGGCGATCATCCGGCCCAGGAGCCTGCGCCGTGGGATTGTGAAGTAGAGGTTACGGGAACCGGAAATGAACAGGCGCAGCGCAAACCATTCCGCCAGACGACGCAAGCCAGCCATCCATAAAAGATATACCAAAACGGAAATTCTTGAAGAAATATCGAACAATACCAGCATTGAACGCAGGCAAGTCGCTGCGGTGCTCGATGAACTCGGCTCCATCGTCGAACGCCACGTTCGAAGGCGCGCCGCCGGGGAATTCATCCTGCCGGGCTTGCTCAAGATCCAGGCCCTGAAAAAGCCCGCCCGGCCAGCGCGCAGGAACGTGCCCAACCCTTTCAAGCCCGGCGAAGTCATGGATGTGCCCCGCAAGCCCGCTTCCACCCGGGTCAAGATTACCCCGTTGAAGAAACTGAAAGATTACGCTCTGTAGGAGCCTGCCTGCCCGCGCGCGGCATTCCCGAGAGCGCGGTCGGCATTCCGCCCGGAACCAGCGCCATGAGAACCAGTCAGTTCCTGCTCGCCACCGTCAAGGAATCACCGGCCGAAGCCGAGCTTGTCAGCCACCGGCTGATGCTGCGGGCGGGCATGATCCGCAAGGTCGCCAGCGGCGTCTACAACCTGTTGCCGCTGGGCTTGCGAGTGGTTCACAAGATCGCCAACGTGGTGCGCGAGGAAATGAACCGCATCGGCGCGCTCGAAGTGCTGATGCCCATGGTGCAGCCGGCGGAACTGTGGCGGGAGTCCGGTCGCTGGGAAGGCATGGGGCCGGAACTCGCGCGGCTTCGGGATCGTCATGAGAGGGACTTCTGCCTCGGGCCGACCCACGAGGAAGTCGTCACCGATATCATCCGCAACGAATGCCACAGCTACCGTCAGTTGCCTGTTACCCTGTATCAGATTCAGACCAAGTTCCGAGACGAGCGGCGGCCGCGTTTTGGCGTCATGCGCGCCCGGGAATTCATCATGAAGGATGCCTATTCCTTCCATGACAGCCAGACCTCGCTGGAGCAGACCTATCGCGAAATGCACGGCGCCTATGGAGCCATCATCAGCCGCCTCGGGCTCGATTATCGCGCGGTGGCGGCGGACTCGGGCAATATCGGCGGCAAGACTTCCCATGAGTTCCATGTGCCCGCGGATTCCGGCGAGGACGAGATCGTTTTTTCCAGCGAAAGCGATTATGCCGCCAATATCGAACTGGCCGTCGGCAATGTGCCGGAGCCCGCGGACAAGGCGGAGCCGCTGGACTGCGAGTCAACCGACACCGGCGACGCGGCGAGTATAGACGAAGTCTGCAAGGTCCTGGGCATCGAGCCGCGACAACAGGTGAAAACCCTGGTGGTGCATGCCGCCGCCGCCAATGGCGCACCGGGAGAGGAGCTTGTGGCGCTGCTGCTGCGCGGGGATCAGAGCCTGAACGAAACCCTGGCCCGGCAGCTTGAAAACGTTGGCTCGCCCCTGCGCTTTGCCGATGATGCGCTGATTGCCGAGCGCATCGGCTGCGCCCCCGGTTGCCTTGGCCCGCTGAAAGGTCTGGGTATCCGCCGCATCGCCGACCCCAGCGTGACGGGCCTGCGAAACTTCGTCTGCGGCGCCAACGAGGCGGGTCGCCATCTGGTCAACGCCAACTGGGAACGGGACTGCGCTTACGATGAAGTAGCCCACATCCGCCGGGTGCGGGAAGGCGACCTGAGCCCGGACGGGAAAGGCAGATTGACGATTCGCCGGGGCATCGAAGTGGGCCATATCTTCCAGTTGGGCACAAAATACAGCGAAGCCATGAACGCCACCGTACTCAATGAACAGGGCAGGTCGGTGGTCATGCACATGGGCTGCTATGGCATCGGCGTCACCCGCCTTGCCGCGGCCTGCATCGAACAGAATCACGACGACCGGGGCATCGTCTGGCCCGCCGGCATCGCTCCGTTTCAACTCATCATTCTGGAAATCGACGCCCACAAGTCGGAAACCGTCAGGCAACAGGCCGAGGCCATGTACCGGCAGGCCGGACAGGCGGGCATCGAGACCCTGCTCGATGACCGCGACCGCAAGACCAGCCCGGGAGTGAAGTTCGCTGAATCCGAACTGATCGGCATTCCGCATCGGCTGGTGGTTTCGCCGCGCACCCTGGCCAATGGCGGGGTCGAGTACACCTGCCGCCACAGTGGTGGGAAATCGAATATCGATGCGGATGAGGCGGTGGCGATGATCGCGGAAAAACTCGCCGCTTCCTGAGCCGGGGCACGCCGATATGGGACGACTTGCGGCGATTATCCGGGCGCTGGCCGGGTCCGCCGGCGAATGGCTATGGCGGGATGATGCCGGCTCGCCCATTTGGCAGCGCGCGCCCAGGCGCTGCCTGCAAATCTCCGCGGCCCTGATTCGCGATCTTGCCGGCGGGCAGATTTCCCTGCGCGCCATGGGGCTGGTATTCATCACCTTTGTGGGCTTCTTTCCGGCGCTGACCCTGGTTTTCGCGATTCTGCAGCAATTCGGCTTCCACAACGACCTGCGGCCCGCCCTGCTTGCGGTGTTGCAGCCGCTTGGCGAACGGGGCGCCGAATTGGCCGACCAGATCATTGGCTATATCGATAACCTTCAGGCCGAATACATCGGCGGCGCGAGCCTGGCCTTTCTGCTGTATCTGGTGCTGGACATGCTGCGCAAGGTCGAAGGCTGCTTCAACTACATCTGGCAAGTGCGCCCCGCGGGTCTGCGGCCAAGGCGGCTGCTCGGCTATCTGCTGGCGGTGCTGCTCGGCCCGCTGCTGCTGTTGCTGTCCATCAGCATCAGTACCCTGGTCAATGCCCCGGCGCTGCCAGGCTTTCTGGAAGAATTCGCCGCGAGCGGCCCCTTGCGGTTGCTTGGCAGCCAGCTTCCGGCGGCGATTTCCCTGTTGTTGCCACTGGCGCTGATGTCGCTGGCTTTCGCCCTGCTGTATCTGCTGCTGCCGGCGGCCCGGGTGCGCTTTGTTCCGGCGCTGGTCGGCGGCGTGGTTACCGCACTGGTTTGGAAACTGATGGGTTCGGTGTTTCAGGTGGTTTTTGTTTCCGCGGCCCGGGATTCCATCTATCTTGCCTTCGCCTCGGTAATCGCCGTGATGTATTTTGTATACTTTGGCTGGCTGGTGGCGCTGACCGGCAGCAATATCGCCTATTATCAACAGCACCCGGACCGGATTCGCAGCGGCCGCTGAAACCTATGGCGCAACTCCTCGTTTACCACAACCCGAACTGCTCGAAATCCCGGGCCACCCTGGCCCTGCTTGAGGAAAATGAGGTGGAAGCGGAAATCATCCACTACCTCGAAACGCCGCCTGACATCGACGAACTGAAACAATTGCTCGCCCGGCTCGGCATGGGAATCCGCGAACTGCTGCGGCGTGGCGAACCGGATTACAGCGAACTCGGGCTTCATGACGAGACCCTCAGCGAAGAAATCATCTTCGACCTGGTCTGCCGCCACCCAATCCTGATTCAGCGGCCCATTGTGGTGAAAGGCGATGCCGCAATCATTGCCCGCCCTCCGGAAACCGTGCTGGCGTTTATCGAGGATGCTGGATGAATCCCTATATTCTTGTGTTGTACTACACCCGTTTCGGCGCCACCGGCAAACTGGCCCGGCTGATCGCCCGGGGCGTTGAACTGGGCGACGGCATGGAAGCGCGCCTGCGCACGGTGCCCGCAGTTTCACCCGAGACCGGAAAGAGCGCACCGGAAGTGCCCGGGGAAGGCGCTGTGTATTGCAGCGAGGACGACCTGCGCGGCTGCGCCGGGCTGATCCTCGGCAGCCCCACGCGATTCGGCAATATGGCGGCGGCGCTGAAGTATTTTGTCGACGGCACCGGCGCGGTTTGGAGTTCCGGCGATCTTGCCGGCAAGCCCGCCGCCACATTCACCTCGACTTCCTCGCTTCACGGCGGCCAGGAGTCCACCCTGCTCAGCATGGCCCTGCCCCTGCTCCACCACGGCATGATCTATTGTGGTATTCCCTATTCCGAGCCGGCATTGCGCAGCACCACCAGCGGCGGCACCCCCTATGGCGCCAGCCATCTGGCAAGCGGCGGCGGTGCGGAAATCAGCCAAGAAGAAGCGGAGCTGTGCCGGGCGCTGGGCAAGCGAGTCGCCCATATCGCCCGAAAACTGCTGTGAGCCCTCCCGAAGATTTTCCTCCGGCCGCAGTAAGCGCCCGGCGGCTTGCGCTTGCTGGCTGTTATGGCCTGCTGGCGCTGCTTTTTCTGCGCACCGGGCTCAGCCTCAGCATGGTTGGCGCCGCGGGGCTGGCGGCCTGGAGCATCCAGGCGCTGCCCCTGCTTGCCCTTTTGCCCGGGCTGCACCGGGGACGGCCGCGCAGTTATGCCTGGATGGGCTTTGTGATCCAGTTGTACTTCATTCATGGGGTGATCCTCGCCTTCAGTCCGGCGAGGCTGGGCTGGGGGCTGGCGCAGATCGCGCTGAGCGTGACGGTGTTCGTTGTCCTGATCCTCTTCATCCGCCGACGACGCGGCGTCTCAACCTGACTACCAGCCCAGAATCTGCTTCGCCTGGGGAATGGTGATGCGGTGCTGGCGCCGGATCTCGCTTTCGTCGAGGCGCTGGAGAATGCCCATCAGCGCATCGAGCCGCCGTTCGGCGCGGATGCAGATGTAGTCGATCACGCTGTCCGCAAGAAGCAGTCCGCGGTTGCGGGCCCGCAATGCGAAGGCTTCACGGATACCGACTTCGCCCAGGGGGTGCAGGCGGAACACCAGCGCCTGCAGCAGTCGAGAGCGCAGGTCGGCGAGCCGCCAGGGGATATTGCCCGCAGTTGCCGAGGCCGACAGCAGCAGCCGGGTATCGCCCGGGTTTACGGAATTGATCAGCCGCACCAGCGCCCGTTCCCAGTCCGCGTCCCCGGCCGCGAATTGCACATCGTCGATGCAGATCATCGACAGCCCGCCAATGCCTTCGAGAATTTCCGGCCGCATCTGCTCCCTGAGACCCAGGGGCAGATAGAACGCGCCGCCGCTGCCGGCCAGATGGCAACAGGCTTGCAGCAAATGGGTGCGGCCACAGGCGGGCGGCCCCCAGACCAGCACCGGCGAAGCGACTGTGGCCGGCTCCTGCAGCCAGTTGACCAGTTGCAGGTTTTCCGGGGAGATAACGAAATTGGCGAACGTGGCTTCGTCCTCCAGGCCCACCGCGAGCGGCAGTTGCGCTTCGTGCGGGGGAGACACCTAGCGCATCCAGCGGTAATGCAGCAGGGATTCCGCCGCGCCATCGCCGCCGCTGACCGGCAGCAGGTCCCTGTCCAGAGCGATCAGATTGAACAGCTGATCCATGCTTCCCTGGAGGCCGAGTTCGAGTTCGAGCCTGTCACCGTCCACGGACACGAGTTCGGCGTTCTGCACCAGGCCAATGCCGCGCACATAATCGACCAGGGCGGCATAATCGGCGAAATTGCGAACGCCATCGACCCGCAGCCGCACCGACTGTCCTCCCGGCCCACCGGGAACCAGGGCGAAATACCCCGCCAGATCGCGGGTAACACGCCCCAGCGGCGGCGCCAGATAATCCTCGATTTCGGTGGCGAATCCATCGAAGACTTCGGTTTCACCCATGAACAGGAACTGCCAAAGACCCACCAGTTCGCCGGTGGCGGTGAACAACAGGCGACCCGCCAGGATACTGTCGGGATCATACCGGTTGCTCGCGGCCCGGATGGCCAGCTCATCCTGGGACCAGATCGCATCGGGGGGCAGATTGCGGCGGTCCTCGATATCGAGCAGGGGAAAGATGATCGGCAGGCCGCGCTCTTCACCGAAGCGGCGCATGTATTCGATGATTTCCGGCGCGGTTTCCCGGCTCAGCAGGCTGCGCCGACCGGCGGTGTCCTGCAGCGCCATCCACACCAGCACACTGGGCCGATTGCTGTCCCACACCGGAATATCGGCCTCGCTGAGCATCTGGTTGATCAGCGGCGCCGAAAACTGCACTTCGAGATAGCGTTGGCCGGCGATGGGCCCCGCCGCCGCCTCGGTGGCATAGGCAAAAGCCTGGACGAAGTCGCCGGCGTTGCCCGCCGCGACCCGGATGCGCCGATGCTCCAGCCACGCTTCATCTCCGGTTACCTTGACGATCATGCGGCGGAAGGCAAGCTCGTAGGCGCGGTTGCGTTCCACGGCGCTTTCGTCCGCCACCGCCACCCGCTGCTGATACAGGCCCACCACGGGCAGGCCGAAAACCTGGGGGGCATGCGGTGGGGGCGCCAGCAGAATTGTCAGCAGCGACAAGGCGCCGAAAGTCTCGCGCAAGCGGTCGCCAAAGTCTGGAATCGGGCCTTTGAACATGGGGAAATGATACTGCAATTCCGCTACCATAGCGGCCATGAATGACCCAGCGCCCGAGGGCGGCGAATCCCTGAGTTACCGCGACGCCGGGGTCGACATCGACCGGGGCAATGCCCTGATCGAGCGGATCGGGCCGATCGCCCGTTCCACCCTGCGGCCGGAAGTGCTCTCCGAAATCGGCGGTTTTGGCGGCCTGTGCGGAATCCCCGCCGGTTACGACCATCCCGTGCTTGTGGCCGCCACCGACGGCGTGGGCACCAAGCTCAAGCTCGCCCTGGAATGCGGCAGCCATGGGGGCGTGGGTATCGATCTGGTGGCCATGTGTGTCAACGATCTGATTGTCTGCGGCGCCGAACCCCTGTTCTTTCTCGATTATTACGCCACCGGCAAGCTCGACCTCGAAGTTGCCGAAGCGGTAATCCGCAGTATCGCCGCGGGTTGCCGGGAGGCGGGCTGCGCCCTCATCGGCGGTGAAACAGCGGAAATGCCAGGCATGTACGGCGGCGGCGACTATGACCTTGCCGGTTTCGCCGTGGGCGTGGTGGAGCGCGATGGGATCATCTCGCCAGACCGGGTGGCCGCCGGCGACAAGCTGATCGGGCTCGCCTCATCCGGGCCGCATTCCAATGGCTATTCGCTGATCCGGCGCATTGTCGAAGGCTCCGGCGCCGACCTTGCCATGCCATTTGCCAGTGGCAGCCTTGGCGACACCCTGCTTGCGCCCACGCGAATCTACGTCCGCGCGGCGGCGGCGCTGCGGGCGAAGCTGCGCCTCCATGGGCTTGCCCATATCACCGGCGGCGGCATCAGCGAGAACCTGCCGCGCATGTTGCCGGACGGAATGTCGGCCAGGCTTGATGCCGGAAGCTGGCCAGAGCCGGAAATCTTCCAGTGGCTGCAGCGCGCGGGCAATATCGCCCGGGAAGAGATGCTGCGCACATTCAATTGCGGCCTTGGCATGATTGTCTGCGTTGCCGGGGAAGACGAGGCGGACGCACTTGCCATATTGCGCGATGCGGGGGAGGAAGCTTTTGCCGTCGGCGCAGTGGCGCCCGGCGGCGATACCGGGGCCGCGGTCGTAATCGGCTGAATGGCCGGCGCAACATGTCCACCGACAAAAAAATCGTGGTGCTGATTTCCGGCAATGGCTCCAATTTGCAGGCGCTGATCGACCAGTCCGGGGAGCAGCGCTACCGGGTTTCCGGGGTGGTCTGCAACAGGCCGTCGGCATTCGGTCTGCAGCGGGCGGCAAGGGCCGGGATTCCCTCGGCAATCGTCGAACACGGCGCTTTCCCGGATCGCGCCGCATTCGACGCCACCCTGCTTGCGGCAGTCGACCGCTTCCAGGCCGATTTCATAGTGCTCGCGGGTTTCATGCGAATTCTCGGGGCGGCTTTCATTCGCGCCAAACCAGGGGCCATACTCAACATCCACCCTTCCCTGCTGCCAAAGTACCCCGGCATGAATACCCACCGCCGCGTTCTCGCCGCCGGCGACAGCGAACACGGCGTATCGATCCATTTCGTCAACGAAGAACTCGATGGCGGACCCATCATCGCCCGCAGCCGCATTACCGTGGGGGAGGAAGACAGCGAGGAAAGCCTCGCCGGGCGCTTACACCGCCTCGAATATCATTTATATCCCCAAGTGGTCGGCTGGCTTGCGGCGGGACGGCTCCAACTTCGCGAAAACGCCGTGTACTTCGACAATGCGAAACTGCCTGCCACGGGTATCGAGCACCCCGCACCGACCTAGGAGCCTGCGCCGTAGGAATTCACGGCTGCAAATCCGCTCCCGTCCACGCCCCTGACCACTCGATTTCGTTGCATATTCGCCTCAATCGATCGGCCAGGGGCGCGGCGATAGCGAATTTTCGCTTTCGCGAATTCCTGCGGCGCAGACTCCTAGACCCGCCGTCCCTGGCGGCCCGACTCGAGTTTGTGGCGGCGCATTTTTTCCACCAGGGTGGTGCGGCGCATTTGCAGACGCTCGGCGGCATGCTTGACCACGCCGCCGCTATCGCGCAGGGCGCGTTCAATGAAGTCCCGCTCGAGATTGGCCAGATATTCCTTGAGATCAAGACCGTGAATCGATGGCATGTCCGCGCTGGTGTCCGCAGTGGGCAGCGGACTTTGCCGCAAACCTGAATGAAGGGACGCGGGCAGCGGCTGCCCGGGCTCGGCCTGCCGGATTTTCTCCGGCAATTGTTCGCTACCCACGATGCCATGGGGATGGAGAATCGCCATGCGCTCCACCAGATTGGCGAGTTCCCGCACATTGCCGGGCCAGGACCAGGCGCAAAGCGCCGCGATGGCTTTGGAATTGAAGCGCACCGAACCCTTGCCGGCGGTTTCGAGATTGCGGATCAACTCATTGAGCAGGTCCGGCAGGTCTTCGATGCGCTCCCGCAGGGGAGGCATTTCCAAAGGAAACACGTTGATGCGGTAATACAGATCCTCGCGGAAATCTCCGGCGGCGATCATGTCTTCGAGATTCTTGTGGGTAGCCGTGAGAATGCGTACATCGGTGCTGATGGAGCGGTTGCCGCCGACTTTCTCGAATGTTCCCGTTTCCAGCACCCGCAGCAGCTTGACCTGCATGTTCCGGGGCATGTCGCCGATTTCGTCGAGGAACAGGGTGCCGCCATGGGCGCGTTCGAAGCGACCTGTGGTGGAGGCGACGGCGCCGGTAAAGGCGCCGCGCTCGTGGCCGAACAATTCGCTTTCCAGCAATTCGCCGGGAATCGCGCCACAGTTCACCGGCACGAATGGCTTGCTTTCCCGGCCCGAAATCCGGTGCAGGCTGCGGGCCACGATTTCCTTGCCGGTGCCCGATTCTCCGGTAATCAGCACATTGACCTCCGAGTCCGCCAGCCGCGTGACGATTTCCCGGATACGCTGGATCGCCGGGCTTGCGCCAATCAGACCCTGCACCGCAGCGAGCCCCCGGGAGAGATCCGCATCCGCCGTGCCGGCGAGATACTCATGGCACAGGCGCGCCTTGTGCAGGGTATCGAGCAGATTGCGGAAATTGGCCGGGGCGTCCGGCGCGGCGGACAGGCGGCCTCTCAGCCCGGCACAGGGGATTTCCGGAATCTCCCCGGCCGCCAGCAACACCATGGCGGCCCTGGGGAGAAGGCTGCCGATCTCCCGGAGCAATTCGCCCTCATCGCGGGAACAGGCGCCGAGCAGGACGACCTGGATTTCGCCGCGCTTCGCGGCGGCATGGCGCCAGTTCCCAGATTCGGCGCAGGCCGGCGACTCACCCAGAAATTCGAGTTTTACGGCAAGCTCGCGGCGGATGGCAGCGTCATCGCTGATCAGCAATATGGAAGGCTTGGCCGCGGCCATGGGCGTGAAGGTTCGCAAACGAACCCCTAGTCTACACGATGTGGAGTGGCCCCTTGATTTTTCGGTCAACTTCCCGCGCAGGCTGCCGACATTCTGATGAGACGGGAACGGCAATTGGCACCGCCAAGGCGAACCCGAACAGCGCCAGTCCGATCCGGCAGACTACCCGACGCGATGAACGAACATTTCGACAGCAGGGGCAAGACCCTTCCTTTCGCCAGACCCCTGCGCGCCAGAAGCAGCGGCGATAACGGCGCGGAAGACACCATCGCGGAAGACTGGGAAGCGATGCTCGACATCATCCGGCAACAGCCCGATGTCAATATCAGCAAGACCGTCCAGCTTCATAGCCAGGTCCGCTCAGGGCGTTATCGGGTAAATGCTTCCCGGCTGGCCGACCGGCTGCTGCAGTTGGAATCCCGACTGGAAGGCAGTATTCATGGTTCCCAGGACAGCGGCGGGCGCAAATCCTGAAGCAGCGGCAGATCCGCCACGGTATCCACATCCCAGCAAGACGCCAGCAATTGTTGTCGCAAGCCGAGTTCCCCGGCCCGGGCCAGGGTCTGCTTCAGCACGGATTCGCCGTCCCAGTCCACGCCGTCGAACAGGCTTGCCGGGGCCTGGCGCATACCGATCAACACAAAGCCGCCGTCTCTGGCGGGACCAAGCACGAGTTCCGCCCCGCCGGCAAGCGCTGCCAGGGCGCCGCCCAGGTAGTCCGCTGTCAGCGCCGGACAATCGCTGCCGATAATCAGCACGCTTTCCACGCCTTCCGCGGCAAGTTCCGTGGCCGCGGCGTGCCGCATCCGCTCGCCAAGATCGTCGCCTTTCTGCCGGCGAATGCAACGGACATCGCACAACCCCAGGAATTCCGGATGCCGCGGATTCGCCGCCGCCCACAGTTGCACCTCGGCCAGCGCCGCCTGCTCCGCGGTGGTAAAGATCCTGCGCAACATGGCGAGATAGAGGCCCAGGGCGGCATCGGCGCCGATATCGCGGGCCAGCCGGGTCTTGACCTTGCCCGCCTCGGGCGCCCTGGCGAAAACCAGAATGCGGGCGCCGGGATAGGAGTAGTCTGAACCGGAGTCGTGCAGGGCCGGATAATACTCCCGGGCCAGACGTTCCGGCGAAACGCCAAAAAAATACAGCAGGCGAAGCCGCCACATCCACAAAATCGTCCGCAGCACTCCCTGGCTTTCCCAGCGGCGCGCCGAACTCAGGGTGGGAAACGGCTGCGGTTGTGGCCGGGCAAGCCTGCCCAGGCGGCGGCAGATGGCGATGTCTTCCATCAGGGGAATTTCGGGAAAGCCGCCCGCGCGCCGAAACAGCGAAGCCGATACGAACATGGCTTGGTCGCCGGTGCAGACCCGGCTCAGCCGCGCCCGCAGATTCATCAGGCCGGCAACCAGGCGGAATACGGCCCGCCGCCCCCCGAGCCGCACCTCGAACCAGCCCCAGCTTGGCTTGCCGTCGGCAAAGGCCGCGGCCAGCACAGCTTCCGCCTGCTCCGGCAAGCCGCTGTCCCCATGCAGGAACAGCAGCACATCCCCGGCGGCAAACCGGGCGCCGAGATTCATCTGCGGGCCCCGGCCGCGGGGGCCCCGCAACAGCAGCGTACACAAGGGCCTTGCCAATGATCGGGTTTCATCGCTGCTGCCGCCGTCAACAACAATGATCTCGTGACCTTTTGCGGCAAGCGGCTGCAGCCGCTCGAGGCAGGCGGCGATTCCTTCCTCTTCATTCCAGACCGGGATGACGATGCTCAGGCGCAAGGTGATGTTCCCGCCGGGCCATTCCCCGGCGATTTGTAACTAATTGTGAATTCGTATCCCAAATCCCCGGTTCAGGCATCCGGAAAGTTAAAATGTTCGTACAGTTCCATGTTCGGTCAAATCCTGTTGTATTTCCCGCTCAGGGTATTTTAGTATGCGCCGCCGAAATTGGCGCCCGCGAAAGGGACATTCAATCCCTGCCCGGCAGGTAGAAACAAGCGAAAGCCGTGAACGCAGAAAACTACTACATCGTGGCAACGGCGCCGAATGATTCTTCCCTGCAAGTGAAAATCTCCGGCCCCTATCTGACCCGGCAGGCCGCCAAGGCCGATCTGGAAGCCGCCATCGGCGAAGCCAGGGGCATCGATCCCTGCGCCAGCAGTTACCGCTACAGCATTTCCAAGCTGGAAAGCCGCAAACCCGGTGTCATCCAGCACATGGCGTCACATTCCTGAGGCTCAGATCTTGAGTTGCAGGGCTTTCAGGCGGTCGCTGAACCGCACTTTTCCCTCGCCGATGTATTGCTCGCGGTTGGCTTCGATCCGTGCCTGGTCGTAAAGAAACTGCCGAAGGAAATTCGCTTCAGCCCCGGCTGACAATTGCTGATGCTGTAAAACACCGCCGTGGTGAAATCCGGTTCAGCGCCATGTCAGCCGCAAATACGCCATTCTATCGTGCCCTCCCCCCGTCATTTTCGCGCGATTATCTGCTACTCTCGACGGAATGCAGTTTCATCTGAGGGCAAAGGTGGAATTCGGACGATGAAAAGCGGCAGAAACCGCGCGGCGCAGGGTGCAAGACGGATACCACTGACCGCGGCGCAGCGGCTTGATCCCATTGAAGCCGACCGCCTGCTCTGGGGCCGGGAATCCGATCCACTTGGCCGGCGGGGCTTTTTGTGCAAGAGCGGACTGCTGGCGCTCGGCGCCGCCCTCGGCTCGGCAATTCCCCACGCCCGTTTCCTGCCCGCTGGCCTGATGCCCGCCGCCTTCGCAGCCGACAACGCTCTTTCGGAAATTCCCGGCAAGGAAGGACTCATCATTCTCAACGACCGCCCTTGGAATGCGGAAACGCCGGCGCATCTGCTCGATGATTCGGTAACCCCCAACCGCCACATGTTCGTGCGCAACAATGGTCTGGCGCCGGAAAACATCGATCCGGACGCCTGGCGGCTTGAAATCGCCGGTGAATCCTGCCTGCGACCGGCGAGTTTCCGCATTGCCGAACTGGGCGAGCGATTTGAAACCGTCAGCCTGCAACTGCAACTCGAGTGCGGCGGCAACGGCCGCGGCGAGTTCGTTCCCGCCGCCAGCGGCAATCAATGGACCACAGGCGCCATCGGCTGTCCGGAGTTCACCGGCGTGCGCCTGCGGGACGTGCTGAATTACTGCGGCGTCGGCGCGGACGCGGTGTATGTGGGCTATTTCGGCGCCGACACCCATCTCAGCGGCGACCCGGAGCTGGACCCGATTTCCCGGGGCGTGCCCATCGCCAAGGCCCTGGAGCGCGAATCCCTGATCGCCTGGCGGATGAACGGCGAGGACCTGCCGCTGCAAAACGGTTTTCCCCTGCGCCTGGTCTGCGGCGGCTGGCCGGGTTCGGTTTCCGGCAAGTGGCTGCGACGGCTGGTGGTGCGCAACCGGGTGCACGACGGGGAAAAGATGGCGCCTCCGTCCTATACCGTGCCGCGCCTGCCCGTGGCCCCGGGCAGCCGGGTGCCGGATGCGGACATGCGCATTATCGAATCCATGCCGGTGAAATCGCTGATTACCTTCCCCCGGTCAGGCGTCAGCGTTCGCCAGGGCGAAAGGCTCGACGTGCGCGGCCATGCCTGGGCCGGCGATGATCTGGTGACTTCGGTGTTTGTTTCCATCGATTTTGGCGCCACCTGGCTGCCCACCGCGGTGCAGTCGCCAGCCAATCGCCTGGCCTGGCAGGACTGGTCTTCCTGGGTCCAGTTCGGCGCGCCGGGCTACTATGAAATCTGGGCCAGGGCCATGGACTCGACGGGACGCTCCCAGCCCATGGTGGTTCCCGGATGGAATCCCCGGGGTTATCTCAACAACGCCTGCCATCGAATCGCGGTGCAAGTGACCTGAAGGACACCGGGATGAAGAGACCGCTCCTTCCCGGCCTGGCTCTGCTCGCAATGTCATGGACCGCGATGCCACAGGCGCGGGAAAACACCGACCGGGTAACCGGACTGGCGCGGGTTGGCGATTGGCAACTCGTGCAGGCGAACTGCACCGAGTGTCATTCCGCCCTGCTGATCACCCAGAATTCCGGCAATCGCGGCGTCTGGCAAAGCCGCCTGACGTGGATGGTGGATAGCCAGGGCATGGAGCCGCTGGCGGCCGGGCTGGAAGCGCGAATCCTCGACTATCTCGAGCAGAATTACGGTCCGCGGCAAAGCGCCCGCAGACCGCCGCTGCCAAGCCACTTGCTGCCTGAAAACCCCTACCCTTCATTGTAAGCGCCCGGAAGTCCGCCCTGCCAGAAATCCGCTGGGCGTTTCCAGTATAATTGCCGGCGCTCGCTGATGATCCGCGGGCATTTGCGCGACTTCAGGCGGGAGCATTGGGAATCCATATGGCCAAAGAAACAGCCGGAAACCGGTTGCGCCGGGCGCTGGCGGAAAACTCGCCCTTGCAGATTGCAGGCGCGGTCAACGCCTATTGCGCCATGCTCGCCGAATCCGCCGGCCACAAGGCCATCTATCTCTCCGGCGGCGGCGTGGCGGCGGCGTCCTGCGGCCTGCCCGACCTCGGCGTGACCACGCTCAACGATGTGCTGGTGGACGTGGACCGCATCTGCAATGCCAGCAGCCTGCCCCTGCTGGTGGATATCGACACCGGTTGGGGCGGCGCCTTCAATATCGCCCGGGCCATCCGGGCGCTGGAGCAGGCCGGCGCCGCGGCGGTCCACATCGAGGACCAGGTGTCCCAGAAACGCTGCGGCCACCGGCCCAACAAGGCCATTGTCGGCCGGCGGGAAATGGCGGACCGGATCAAATGCGCCGTAGACGCCCGCCGGGACGACAGCTTTCTGATCATGGCGCGAACCGACGCCCTGGCGCCGGAAGGACTCGATGCCGCCATTGAACGCGCCATGGCCTGCGTGGAGGCCGGCGCCGACGCTATTTTTCCCGAGGCAGTGACTGAAATCAGCCAGTACCGCCGTTTCTCCAAAGCAGTGCCGGCACCGATACTGGCGAACATTACAGAATTTGGTCAAACACCGCTATTCAGTTGCGAGGAACTGCGGGAGGCGGGAGTGGCCATGGCGCTGTACCCACTGAGCGCCTTCCGCGCCATGAGTCAAGCGGCTCTTGAGGTGTATCGCAGCATCGTCCGGGACGGCAGCCAGCGCGGGGTGATCGAGTCCATGCAGACCCGGGAACAATTGTACGAAGTGCTCGGCTATCACGAGTACGAACAGAAACTTGACCGCCTGCTCTCAACAGAGGCCACCGCGGGACAGGCAGAAACCTGACAGGAATCGCAATATGCCGGGAAAAACACTTGCAGGAGCGGGACTGCGCGGCCAGATTGCCGGCAGCACGGCGCTTTGCACCGTCGGCAAGTCCGGCTCGGGACTGACCTACCGCGGCCACGACATCGAATTGCTGGCGCAAAAGGCCAGCTTTGAGGAAGTCGCCTGGCTGCTGCTGCGGGGCAGCCTGCCCACCAGGACGGAACTCGACGCCTATGTGGGCAGGCTCAAGGGGCTGCGGGGCCTGCCGGCGGAACTGCGCGCCGGGCTCGAACTGATTCCCGCCGACGCCCATCCCATGGACGTGATGCGCAGCGGCTGTTCCCTGCTTGGCAATCTGGAAACCGAAACCGATTTCTCCCGGCAGGAGGAAGCCGCCGACCGCCTGCTCGCCGCCCTGCCCTCGATCATCTGTTACTGGTATGTCTTCAGCCACCAGGGACGGCGCATCGAAACCGAACTCGACAGCGACTCCACCGGCGCCCATTTCCTGCATATGCTGCACGGTAAGGAGCCCGGTGAACTGTTCCGCCAGGTGATGAATGTTTCGCTCATTCTCTATGCCGAACACGAATTCAATGCCTCTACCTTTACCTCCCGAGTGGTGGCCTCCACCCTGTCCGATTTCCACAGTTGCGTCAGCGCCGCCATCGGCGCCCTGCGCGGCCCGCTCCATGGCGGCGCCAACGAGGCCGCCATGGACATGATCAGCCAGTGGCAAAGCCCTGACGAGGCCGAGCGCGGCATCATGGAAATGCTGGCGCGCAAGGAAAAGATCATGGGATTCGGCCATGCGGTATACCGGGAATCCGACCCCCGCAACGCCATCATCAAGGGCTGGTCGGAAAAATTGGCACGGCAGGTGGGCGACGGGCGGCTGTATCCGGTTTCGGTGCGTTGCGAGGAAGTCATGTGGCGCGAAAAGAGATTGTTCTGCAACGCCGATTTCTTTCACGCCTCGGCCTATCATTTCATGGGTATCCCCACCAAACTGTTCACGCCGATCTTCGTCATGTCGCGACTGACCGGCTGGGCCGCCCACATCGCAGAGCAGCGCGCCAACAACCGCATCATCCGGCCGGCTGCGGAATACACCGGCCCCGCCAAGGTCGAATGGGTCGACATCGACCAGCGTTAACACCCGCCGGCATGAACCCCAAGCAAAGGATCATCCCATCATGAGCGTCAGCGCGGACCGGAACATCCGCCCCGAACCCGACCAGGTGCTGGTCGATATCGCCGACTACGTCTGCGATTACGAAATCGACTCCATTGAAGCCTACGACACCGCCCGCAACTGCCTCATGGACAGCCTGGGCTGCGGCCTGCTCGCCCTGCGCTATCCCGAATGCCGCAAGCTGCTGGGGCCGCTGGTGGAAGGCACCGTGGTGCCACATGGCGCCCGGGTGCCTGGAACCCAATTGCGCCTGGACCCGGTAAAGGCCGCCTGGGATATCGGCTGCATCGTCCGCTGGCTCGATTTCAACGATACCTGGCTGGCGGCGGAATGGGGACATCCATCGGACAATCTCGGCGCCATTCTGGCGCTGGCGGATTTTCTTTCCCAGCGTCGGGTCGCCGCCGGCGAAGCTCCCCTGATCATGCGCGACGTGCTTGGCGCCATGATCAAGGCGCACGAGGTGCAGGGTGTGTTGGCGCTGGAGAACAGTTACAACCGCGTGGGTCTTGACCATGTGCTGCTCGTGCGGGTGGCCTCCACCGCGGTGGCGACCTGGCTGCTTGGCGGCTCGAAGTCCCAGGTCATCGACGCCCTGTCCCACGCCTGGCTGGACGGGTCCAGCCTGCGAACCTATCGCCATGCGCCAAATACCGGGCCGCGCAAGTCTTGGGCCGCCGGCGACGCCACCTCCCGCGCCGTGCGCCTTGCCGACCTCGTCCTGCGCGGCGAAATCGGCTACCCCAGTGCCCTCAGCGCGCCCAACTGGGGCTTTTATGACGTCAGCTTCCAGGGCAGGCCCTTCCGTTTCCCCCGGCCCTATGGCAGCTATGTAATGGAAAACATCCTGTTCAAGATTTCCTGGCCGGCGGAATTCCATGCCCAGACCGCAGTGGAAGCAGCGCTCAAATTGCATCCCGTGGTGAAGGACCGGGTCGAGGAAATCCAGCGAATCGACATGCACACCCACGAGTCCGCCCTGCGCATCATCAGCAAGGTGGGGCCTTTGACCAATCCCGCGGACCGGGACCACTGCCTGCAATACATGACCGCGGTGGCCCTCGCCTTCGGTTCTCTCACCGCCGACCACTATGAGGATTCCTTCCACGCCGCAAATCCGGTCATCGACGAGTTGCGCGACAAGATGGAAATCCACGAAGAGCCGCGCTACAGCAACGAGTATCTCGAACCCGCCAAACGCTCCATCGCCAACTCCATCAAGATTTGGTTCCGCGACGGAAGCTGCACCGACCGCGTCGAAGCCGAGTACCCCGTAGGCCACCGCCGCCGCCGCGAGGAAGGTATTCCCCTGCTCGAAGAAAAGTTCAGGGCCAACCTCGCCACGAGCTTCCCGGCCCACCGCTGCGAGGAAATCTTCACCCTCTGCAGGAACCGGCAGGCCCTGGAACAAACTCCGGCCCACCAATTCATGTCGATGCTCATTATCTGACCTATCCCCCGCCCCGCCCCCATTTTGTGGCAGCAACCAACTCCCAGGGATGCCGTCGGCCGGAAACGGCGAGATACTGCCAACGAAAACCTTGAATTCCCAAACGCTGCCCACATAACCCTCCCCAGTGGATGCTCATCATGAGGTCCACCCTGTCGGCAACGACAGTCCCAACCATATTGCTTGATTGAGAGGATATGATCATGACCCGATTTGATTTTTCGCCCCTGTACCGCACCACCGTCGGTTTCGACCACCTGTCATCCCTGCTCGATGCGGTGACCCGGAACGACAATGCCGGTTCGGGCTACCCACCCTACAACATCGAATTGCTGGACAAGGACAGCTACCGCATCACCATGGCGGTGGCCGGCTTCAGCGAAGCTGATCTGGATGTTCAGGTAGAGTCCGATGAGTTGACCGTCCGCGGCCGCAAGCCCGAGGAAAAGGACGATCGAAAATTCCTGCACCAAGGCATCGGCGCCCGCAATTTCGAGCGGCGCTTCCGGCTTGCCGACCATGTCCGGGTTCACGACGCCCGGCTTGAGAACGGTCTGCTGCATATCGAACTCGTCCGGGAAATCCCCGAGGCCATTAAGCCCCGGAGCATCCCCATCGGTTCAGGCAGTCTGATCGACGACAAGCCCCGGGCCAAGCTCAAGAAAGCGAGCCAGGAGCCTGCGCCGTAGGAATTCGCGAAAGCGAAAATTCGCTATCGCCGCGCCCCTGGCCGCAGGCCCTAATCCAGCACGTGGCAGAGCAGCCCGCTGCGCAGCTTGGGCTCGAACCAGGTGGACTTGGGCGGCATTACGCCGCCTGAGTCCGCCACCGCCAGCAAGGCTTCCATGGAAGTGGGATAAAACGCAAAGGCCGCGCTCCAGTCGCCGCCGTCCACCCGCCGTTCCAGTTCCGCCAGCCCACGAATGCCTCCAACGAAATCCACCCGGTCATCGGTGCGCTGATCCATGATGCCGAGCACCGGACCGAACACCCAATCCTGCAGCAGGGCGACATCAAGCTGATCGCTTGCCGTCTTGCCAGCCAGCGACGCAAGCACATTTTCCCGCGGCCGCATTCGCAGCCAGCGGCCATCGAGATACAACGCAAATTCCCGCTCCCGGGCCGGTTTCGCCACGGCGGCCTCCACCTGGGCCACATCGAAATCCCGCTCCAACCTGGCCAGTAACTGCCCCGGGCTGCGACCGTTCAGGTCGCGCACCACCCGGTTGTAATCCAGAATGCGGATCTGGTCGTGTGGGAAAAGCACCACGAGAAACCAGTCCCAGGAAGCGGGGCGCTTATCATCAGAATTGCCCGAACATCTGTTTTCACGCAATTTTGCCGCAGCTTCCGAGCGGTGGTGGCCGTCGGCCACGTACAGCGCGGGCAATTCATCGAGAGCCTGCTGAAATTGCCGGACCCGAGCCGCATCCGCAACCACCCACAGGCTGTGGCGAATGCCGTCAGCGGCGGTAAAATTCACTTCCGGCTTGGCCCCGGCGGCCCGGACAATCAGCTCGTCCAACTCCATCCCCGCGCGATAGGTCACAAACACCGGGCCCACCTGGGCCCCGAGCGCATCCATGTGGGACACGCGATCCTGCACCTTGGGCGGCCGCGTCAGTTCGTGCTTTTTCACCAGCCCCTGTTCGTAGGCGTCCACCGAGGCCACTGCGGCGAGGCCGGTCTGGACATGATCGCCCATGGTCTGGCGGTACACGTAGAAGCTTTCGCTGTCGTCCCTGGTCAGAATGCCGCCGGCGATGAAGCGATCAAGGTTTTCCCGTCCCCTGGCGTAGACGCTTGGGTCCCGGGAATCGATGGCCGGGTCGATGTCGATCTCCGGCTTGTTGATATGCAGGAAACTATGCGGATTGCCCGCGGCCATGGCGGCGGCTTCAGTGCGGCTGAGCACATCATAAGGCGGCGAGGCCACCCGGGCGGCAAGTTCCCGGGGCGGCCGCAATGCCCGGAACGGTCTGGCAAGTTGCATGGCAAATTCCATCAAGCCCAAAGCGGGGCGCGATTATCGCACTTCGCCCCGGGGTTTGCGAAAACCCGGGAGCCTGCGCCGCAGGCTCCCGGGGCGGCATACGGATTCCTGGTTTCTTTTGCTGGAAATCCATCTTTAGCCCGAATATTTCATGAACGAGGTGGGCGGGGTGTCCATATTTCGATATAATTCAGTTAGTTAGGCCGATAGCGAAGGACTGCGCCATGGCAGATTGTAATCCGCATTCCATCGCTTTTCCACACTGCAAAGGCCGC
>JAJDVS010000113.1 GCA_022825945.1 Pseudomonadales bacterium | reverse complement strand
ACAACCGAGATCAAAAAGCTCGACCGCAATGGCGCTGTCCTAGCGCGGCTGGCTGTCACTGTCACGTAATTCGTGGAAACAATTCTAGCTCCGCACTGTTTTGGTGCAAAAAAAAGTTTCGCAAGAATAACGGCCTTTTTTCGCAAGCCTCTACACTGGCTGCGGTGCGCCTCGTCGGTGATGACGACGATATTGCGACGGTCGGAAAGGGCCGGGTATTCAGTCTCTCCGGACTCGGGCGCGAACTTTTGGATGGTGGTAAACACCACGCCTCCAGACGGGCGGGTCAAAGCCTTCCGCAGGTCTTCCCGGCTTTCCGCCTGCCGGGGCGTGTGACGAACCAGGTCGCGGCACATCGAGAACGTGCCGAACAACTGGTTGTCGAGGTCATTACGGTCGGTGATGACGACGATGGTTGGGTTCTCCATCGCCGGGTGGGCGATGATTTGCCCGGCGTAGAAAGCCATGAGCAGGCTCTTGCCGGAGCCTTGGGTGTGCCAGATCACGCCGATGCGCTTGTCACCCTTTGGCTGCGAGTCAACGGACGGCAGCCCATAGTGGGCCGGATCCTCGCGCACCCTGTCCCCGCGCTGCGGGTCATCCGGCAGCGCGCGCAATGTGGACTTGACCGGGCGGCGCACAGCATGGAACTGGTGGTAGCCGGCCATGATCTTGACGACGCCCGAACCCGTGTCCCCGAACACGGTGAAATCCCGAATCAGGGACAGGAACCGCTGCTTCTCGAACACCCCCTCGATAACGGTTTGCATCTCCGGCGAATCCTTTGGCGCGATGGCGGCGCCGTCCACGGTGCGCCATGGCATGAACCGTTCGAGATTGGCCGTCAGCGAGCCAACGCGCGCCTGGAGCCCGTCCGAAGTCATGAGCGCCGCATTGCTGCGGAACAGCAAAGGGATCTCGTCCTTGTAGGTCTGGATCTGGTTGAACGCGCCTCCGAGCGTGGCGTTTTCGTCGCCGGGGTTTTTCAGTTCGATCACGGCCAGGGGCAGGCCGTTCACGAACAGCACCACGTCGGGCCGACGGTTGCGCTGCCCCTCGATCACCGTGAACTGGTTCACCGCGAGCCAGTCGTTGGCCTCGATGTCGTCGAAATCGATCAGCCGGGCGACATCTCCGCCAATGCTGCCGTCCTCTCGTGCAAGCTCAACCGGTACGCCTTCCATGAGATAGCGGTGCAGGCGGCGGTTTTCCTCGATGAGTGAGGGAGTCTCAGCTTGCCGCATCTTGCGCAGCATGTCCTCCAGCGTTTCGTCGGGCAGGCTTGGGTTGAGCCTTGAAAGCGCCTCTCGGAGCCGACCGGGCAGCAGCACCTCGTCGTAGCTGCCGCGCTCGGGAGCCGAGCCTTCCGGGGCGATGTCCGGCCCATGAACCACAGTGTAGCCCAATCCGGCAAGCCATTCGAGGGCGGCGTCTTCGACCTCGCTTTCGCTGATGCGGGTCATTACGCCGCAGCTCTGCTGGTTCCCAAAACGAATCTTGCGCGCTCGCGGCGGAGCATCTCGTACGGATTCATGCAGCGCAGGCCGAGACCAATGCAGGCGTTTGGAATCTTGATTTTGTTGGTTGTATCGGCGGGAACTTCGTGGGTGACGACGATACACTTGTGGGCCAGTGCATGCGCGACAAGCCAGTAGTCCGCAACCTGCAGAAAAGTAGCAACAGCAGCGGGCTGGTATCCATGGCCGCTTGCCCAATCGCTCACGGTGCGAAGTGCTGGCAACACCGTGTCATCCGGGGGCAAAAAGAACCCGTCGCTCCGCGCTGCGGCCCACTCCGATAATTCATCGTCTCCGGCCCGCAACTCGTCCGCGACCTTCTCAATGCTCGCGACTTGGCCCGCACGATTTTGCTCAACCAGCCAATCCCAGAAGGCGGGACAGAAATCAAAACCGTAGTGCAGATTCTTGGCCTGGATGAAGACATTCGAATCGACCAGATACATCGTCATCTCACGGCCCTGACTTCGCGCCCAAGATTGTTGAACGTCTCGGGCTTCTTGACGCCCAACATCCGGAAGGCATCTCGATAGAGGGTCTGACCTTCGAGAGTGCTCACGACCAGTGCATGTGCGAACCGCCGCCCTACGCGCGCAACCGTCGTGCGATAGAAGTCGCCACCGCCGCTGCCCGCTTGGACCAGTTTCCGAAGGCGTTCGTTCTCCTGCCCCCATGCCGAGTCGAAGCGCTCGCGGGTCAGCCAGCCCGCATCGAGCAGGCGGCGCAGGATGACCAAGGTGCTGACCTTGAAGGTGCGAGCCAACCGAGACAGTGCGTCAGCCAGAAGCTCGTTTCGTTGCAGTTTGGATTGCAGGGCGCGCAGGGGCACCAGAAGCTCCGCCGCTACCGCGTTGCACCACACCTCCTCTCGGCAGAATCCCGTAGTTGGCGCGGCTCCAAGATTCGACAAGGCAGAAGCGCCAAGCCAGATATGCGCCAGTTCGTGCGCCAGCGTGAACATCTGCGCCGCTTTCGTATCCTTGCCGTTCACGAAGATCAGTGGCGCGAGCGGATCGCAAAGCGCGAAACCTCGAAACTCCGCTGGGTCGAGACGGCGACTTGTGTTACTCATCACGATACCGCTCACCATGACGAGAAGGCCGGCCTCATCGGTTTTTCGGATAAATAGGCGCAGGGCATCCGTCCAAGTGGAGCACTCCCGGCGCACGGCCAAATCAAATCCCAAGGTCTCTCGTATCTGCGCCGCGACGGACTCTGGAGACGCCTCAACCGACGCGCTGCCGACGAAGCCGAGATTCGACTCGCCAGCAACGCGGGAAAAATCCCGATACCAGCTTTGCCGTTCCTGGCAGGCGTAGATCGTGTCCAGCAGATTCGGGCTGGGCCGCGTGACCGCGTGACCGGCGAAGGTGCGAAAGTCCAGGATCGGAACGGTTTCCTCCGGCGGCTCGGAAAGGAACAAGTAGCCGACTGGCACATGGAGAGCGCGCGCGAACGCCTCCGCCTGTTTCAGGGTGGGCTGCGATTGGCCATCCTCCCACTCCGGCAGCTTCTTGAACTTGACCGCCAAGTCTTCCTGTGCAGTCCCGGCGCGCTTGCGCGCCCAACGCAGAAGCTCGGGATTTACGGAGGCGCGAATCACGGGCGCTCACCCGCCAAACTGGCCAAAGCGGCCTTGAGGACCTGAAAGCACACCTTGGCAGTATGATCATCCGGCGTGAAACCCGAGACCATCTGCTCATACGGGTGGATATAGTTTCTGAAATCGCGCAAGCCATGCTTGGGAACCCAGAAAACGTTCTCGGCGAGGTATTCCTCTGGATCCTCCGGGTCAGCGAATTCGTCCGCGAGCAGATCCGCCCTCTTGGATTCGAATGCGTCGGAGATGTACTTCAGGAAGATCAGACCAAGGACGACGTGCTTGTAGTCGGACGGCTCCATGTTGCCGTGCAGCTTCTTTGCTGCCGCCCAGAGCTGCGCCTCGAAGCCGAGAGTGTTTCCCGCGTTGTTTGCTTGTTTGGCCATCAAGTGCTAACTCGTTCTTGTCCGTAAAGTCCTAACTGTCTGATTTTTTTGAAAATGTGTCGATACCGCTGGTAAGAAACCGGCATTTTGGGTATTTCTGCTTGGTCACGACATCGCACAATCACCCGCCAAAACGCCGGGAGGTTGCCATGCGACAGAAGCGCACGACACAGATGAGTCTATACCAACCGCAACCTGTGGACCATTTCCTGTGCCGGAATCCCAGGACCATCTTAAAGTCGCCGTTAACTCATTGAGTTCTTGCCGGAAATTCCCGTTCTGAATTCCCGGCGGTTTATTGAAGAAAATCAGGCCGTTGGGGGTTTATGAACAAGATCTAATTGAGTTCACAAATTTCTTGCAGGAAGACTACCTCATGTAACGAAGTATATCCGTATGTACGCAGGAATTCGCTGATAGCTATGCAATAATCCGCCCATGGAATTCGCAGATTTCTCCGGCGCCTGCGGCTGAGCCATGCCGTCGGGGCGCAGACTCAGCAGGCAGCAGCAACGGCGCATTGCCGGGCGCAGGGAGGCCGCTTCCGGCGCGGGGCTCCCGGGAGTCGTCGTCAGCCATCTCGGCAAGCGGCTTGCGGTGGAAGGCGAATCCGGCGAGGTGGCGCTTTGCCACGCCAGGACCAATCTGCCGCCCCTGGTGACCGGGGACCGGGTCCAGTGGGAGCCCGATGCGCGTGGCGCGGGCGTTGTAATCGATCTGGTGCCGCGCCGCAATGCCTTTGGCCGGGCCGATGGCGGCGGTCGCTTCCGCCCTATTGCCGCCAATATCGATATCGTGCTGACCATGTTCGCCACGGCGCCGGAAACCGAGATGAGCGTCATCGACCGTTATCTGGTGGCCATCGAGAATCTCGGGCTCGAATGTTTGCTGGTATTGAACAAGACCGACCTGCCGCCGGCGAATCCGCCCTTGCTGGCGCGGATGAAAGAGATTTACCGCGAACTGGAGCTCGATCTTTTTGCAGTCTCGGCCTTGACCGGCGCCGGGGTGGAGGCCCTGGCGGACAGGCTCGCGGGGCTGACCGCCATGGTGGTGGGCCAGTCCGGAGTCGGCAAGTCTTCATTGCTGAACCGGCTCGGCAAGCAGGAACTGGCGGAGACCGGCGCCCTCGACGCCTATCAGCGCGGCGGCGCCCATACCACCACCGCCGCCCGGCTGTTTCATCTGCCGGGGTTTGACCTGATCGATTCTCCCGGCGTGCGCGAGTTCAGCCTTGGGCACTTGCAGGCGGAAGAGGTGGTCGAAGGCTTCGTCGAATTGAGGGCTCTGGCCGAACAATGTAAATTTCGCGACTGTTCGCACCGGGTGGAACCGGGTTGCGCGGTGCTTGCCGCCGCCGAAACCGGCGCCATCAGCCGCGAGCGGCTGCGCAGCTATGGCCGGATTGTGGACAGCCTGCAATGAGATTGTTTGCCGCGGCGCCTGCCGGACAAGGCTCCTTACATGACTGAAGAGCGTCTACCCCTGCTCCTGGAACCTGTGGATCTGGCGCCGTCGCTGCCGGACGAGTCGCTGCTGCTGGTGACCGTCTGCCAGCCCCAGGCGTATCTGGCGCATCATGTGCCCGGTTCGCTGCTGGTACAGCCCGGCGAGCTCGTTTCCGGGATTGCCCCCGCCACGGGCAAGCTGCCGGAGGCGGAACGCCTGAGCGCGCTGTTTTCCCGGCTTGGGCTTGCCGCGGACCGTCATGTCATTGCCATCGACGACGAGGGCGGCGGCTGGGCCGGACGGCTCATCTGGACCCTGGATGTGCTGGGCCACCGCCGTTACAGCCTGCTCAATGGCGGCGTGCTGGCCTGGGCTGCGGCGGGGCTGCCGCTGGAATCCGGACAAAGCCCGGAAACGGCCAAACCGTACCAGGCCCAAATCGACCGCGCTCCCATCGCCGACAAGCAACAGGTGCTCGACCAGCTCGACGACCCGGACAGTATCGTCTGGGACGCCCGTTCGGCGGAAGAGTATCTTGGCCTGCGCACCACCGCCCGCCGCAACGGGCACATCCCCGGCGCGGTCAATCTCGACTGGCTCGAACTGATGGACCGGCACAATGATTTCCGCCTCAAACCCCTGCCCGAATTGCGCCGGCGCCTGGAGCGACTCAGCATCGGGGCTGGCAGGAAAATCATCACCCACTGCCAGACCCATCACCGCTCGGGTCTGGCCTATGTGGTGGGCAAGGCGCTCGGGCTCGATATCCGCGCCTACGATGGCTCTTGGTCGGAATGGGGCAACGCCGACGATACGCCGGTGGAAAGCTGAAGTCGTCATGCCGCGCCTGTTTGTTGTCCTGCAATACCTCCTGCCCCAGCGGCTGCTGACCCGTATCGCCGGCGCCCTGGCCCGCAATGAAACCCTGGCGGGTTTGCTCATCCGGCTCTTCATCCGCCGTTACCGGGTGGACATGAGCGAGGCGCGCAATCCGGACCCGGCGAGTTACCGCAGCTTCAACGAGTTTTTTACCCGCCCGCTCAAGGCTGGCGCCCGGCCGCTTGAACAGCAAGAGAGCACGGTGCTCTGCCCGGCGGACGGCGCCCTCAGCCAATCCGGGACCATCGGCGAAACGCTGGTGCAGGCCAAGGGGATCGAATTCGCCACCGCAAGCCTGCTCGGGGGAGATGAATCCCTGGCCCGGGAGCTTGTCGGCGGCAGCTTTATGACGATTTATCTGTCGCCCAGGGACTACCATCGGGTCCACCTGCCCCTGGCCGGCAAATTGCTGCGAAGCCGCTATATTCCGGGCAAACTGTTTTCGGTGAACGATGCGAGCACGGCTTTGATCCCCGGGCTGTTCTGCCGCAATGAAAGGCTGGTCAGCGTGTTTGACGGAGATTGCGGCCGCTTTGTGCTCATCATGGTGGGCGCCATGATTGTCGCCGGCATTCGCACGGCCTGGGACGAGGGGGGCTCTCCGGGCAAACCGGAGCAATCATTGGCGGACCGGGATTTGACCTTTGCCGCCGGAGAGGAAGTGGGCAGATTTCAACTCGGCTCCACGGTAATCCTGCTGTTTCCTCCCGGGGCGGTGGAATTCGAGGCTGGACTCGCGCCGGGAGACAGCCTGAGAATGGGCCGCGGCATCGGGAGATTGAGCCAATGACACCGGATGAACTCAAGCAACAGGCGGCAGTGGCCGCGCTACGCCATGTGGCGCCGAAACTCGAGCGCGGCTCGATTCTCGGCATCGGCACAGGCTCCACCGTCAATCATTTCATCGCCTGCCTCGGCAAGCAGCGCGACCTGCGCGAGCGGCTCGAAGGGACGGTTTCCAGCTCGGAGGAGTCCGCCCGCAGGCTGAAGGCGCTCGGCATCGAGGTGATGGACCTCAATACCGCGGGCAATGTGGATTTTTATGTGGACGGCGCCGACGAGGCCAATCACCACCTGCAACTGATCAAGGGCGGCGGCGCGGCGCTGACCCGGGAAAAGATCATTGCCGCAGCGGCGCGCGAATTCGTCTGCATCGCCGACGAATCAAAACTCGTGGCGGTGCTGGGCAGGTTTCCGCTGCCGGTGGAGGTGATTCCCATGGCGCGCAGCCATGTGGCGCGTAAAATCGCGGCGCTGGGAGGCATGCCAGTGCATCGCGACGGCGTGACCACCGACAACGGCAACCAGATTCTCGACGTGCACAACCTGGATTTGCGCGATCCACGGGAAATGGAGTCGCAACTCGACCAGATCGCCGGCGTGGTGTGCAACGGGCTGTTCGTGCGCCGACCCGCGGACCGGCTACTGCTCGCGGGGAACCACGGCGTTCGCACGCTGCTCCCCTCCATCTGAAAGCGGCAACAGGCCAATCCGCGCATCCGCCAGATCGCACTGGCGGATGCGGGCCTGAGGCGATTTACAGCGGAGTTACGTTTTCCGCCTGGGGACCTTTCTGGCCCTGGCTTACCTGCATGCTGACCCGCTGGCCCTCGTGCAGGGTACGGCGACCAGTGCCATTGATGGCGCTGAAATGTACGAAGACATCCTTTCCTTCCTGGCGCTCAATGAAGCCGAATCCCTTCTCATCATTGAACCACTTTACTGTACCTTCGACTAGCTCTGACATATCTCTCTCTTGAGTCCAAAAATTGGTGAATCGCCATTGCGATTCGGTTCGTCTCCCGCGAAATTCGCGCCGGAGCACCTTTCCCCTGACAGCCTTCGCTGTTGTTCCCCGCGATTTTATACTGAATCTGCGAGTCCCGGGGCAGACAATTATGGCAACGAATTGTTACAAACACCGAATTTTTCGAAGAAAAACCCGGGTTTTGCGACGGGGGCGCAATGATACTCCGATCGTCGCCGGATTGCTGCACATTTTGCGAAAAAAACCGGGGCGGCGCCGAGCCACGCGGTTGCCGGGCGTCGTCGCGGCTGAACATGACTACTCAGGCGGTGGCGTAGCGGACCGACATTTCCTCGAGATTGTAGATCTTGCCGATGCGGTCGATCATGCCGGCGCAGCCGAACGATTCGAGCCGGGCCTTGACGATGTCGCGCATGGCATTGGTTGCCGGCGTGAGGAACTTGCGCGGATCGAATTCCGACCGGTTCCGGGCGAGGAAACGACGGATCGCGCCGGTTGAGGCAAGCCGCAGGTCGGTATCGATATTGACCTTGCGCACGCCATGGCGGATGCCTTCCTGGATCTCTTCCACCGGCACGCCGTAGGTTTCCGGAATTTCGCCGCCGAACTCGTTGATTACCTGGAGCCATTCCTGGGGCACCGAGGATGAGCCGTGCATCACCAGATGCGTTGCGGGGATCTTGGCGTGGATTTCCTTGATCCGGTCAATGGCGAGGATGTCTCCAGTGGGCGGGCGGCTGAACTTGTAGGCGCCATGGCTGGTGCCCACGGCGATGGCAAGCGCATCGACTCCGGTGGCCTCGACAAAGTCTTCGGCTTCCTGGGGATCGGTGAGCAATTGCTCCATGGTGAGCTTGCCCTCGGCGCCGATGCCGTCCTCTTCTCCCGCCATTCCCGTTTCCAGCGAGCCGAGGCAGCCGATCTCGCCTTCCACCGAAACTCCGCAGGCATGGGCCATTTCCACAGCCTGACGGGTGACGCGGACGTTGTACTCGAAATCCATCGGCGTCTTGCCGTCCTCGCCGAGGGAGCCATCCATCATGACCGAAGTAAAGCCAAGCTGGATCGAGCGCTGGCACACCGCCGGCGAGACACCATGATCCTGGTGCATGACGATGGGGATATGGGGGAACTCCTCCACGGCGCCCTGAATCAGGTGCCGCAGCAGATTGGGCCCGGCGTACTTGCGCGCTCCGGCGGAGGCCTGCAGGATCACCGGGCTGCTGACAGCGTCGGCGCCCTGCATGATGGCCCGCACCTGCTCCAGATTGTTGACGTTGAAAGCGGGCACGCCGTAGTCGTTCTCGGCGGCGTGGTCGAGCAGTTGTCGCAGTGTGATCAGGGCCATGGTTCCTCCCGGGAAATGTTGATTGGCTGAAGTTAGCGGATATTCGCCCTCTCGGCGAGAGCGGCAATGGCAGGCAGCGCGGCGCCTTGCACGGCTTCAAGAAAGGCGCCGCCGCCGGTGGACATAAAGGATACCCCGTCCGCTACATCGAACCGCTCGATGGCGGTGACGGTTTCGCCGCCGCCGGCAAGGCTGAAGGCGGGGCTTCGGGCAACGGCCTTGGCGAGGCTTTCGGTTCCGGCGGCAAAGGCGGGGAACTCGAACACGCCCATGGGACCGTTCCAGAGGATGGTTCCCATGGCGGCGATCAACCCGGCATTACGGCGGGCGCTTTCCGGGCCGATATCGAGAATCAGGTCGTCCGCGTCAACTTCATGGACGGCTTTCACCGTGGCCGGCGCAGCGGCGCTGAACTCCCCGGCCACGCGAACGTCAACAGGCAGGGGAATATCGACCTTGTCCATGAGTTCCCTGGCGATTCCCACAAGTTCGGTTTCGCATAGCGAGCGCCCCACGGGATGACCCGCGGCAAGCAGGAAGGTATTGGCGATGCCGCCGCCCACCAGCAGATAATCAGCCAGCCCGGACAGATTGCGCAACAGTTCCAGTTTGCCGGAAACCTTGGCGCCGCCGACAATGGCGAGCAAGGGCCTTGCGGGCTCGCTCATGGCCTGGGCGATGGCGTCGAGTTCCCGGCTGAGCAATGGCCCGGCGCAGGCGGTTTCGGCGATCCGCGCCACGCCGCTGGTGCTGGCCTGGGCGCGGTGGGCCGTGCCGAAGGCGTCCATGACGAATACATCGCACAGCGCCGCATAGCTTGCCGCAAGCCCGGGGTCGGCAGACTTCTCGCCACGGTTCACCCGCACGTTCTCGAGCAGACAGACCCGGGCATCGGGCGGGGCCGGGTCCGCATCCAGATAATCGGCAAGCAGCGGCACCTCGGCGCCGAGCCATTGGGACAGCCGGGCCGCCACCGGCGCCAGGGAGAACTCCTTCTGGGCGGAGATCGGCTCGCCTTCCACGGGCCTGCCGAGATGGGACATGAGCAGGAGCCGTGCCGGATTGGCCGCCAGCACGGCTTCAATCGTGGGCAGGGCGGCGCGGATGCGGCTGTCGTTGACCACTTCTCCGGCGGCCAATGGCACATTGAAATCTTCCCGGATCAGCACACGCCTGCCGGCAAGTTCCACCTGTTCCATGCGCAGAAAGGAGTCGGTCATCGGTTTCTCATTCGAGCGGCGCTTGTGCATGCAGATATTCGGCTACGTCGAGCATGCGGTTGGCGTAGGCCCATTCATTGTCGAACCAGACAAAAAGCTTGATGAGACCGGAGACTTCCCCGGTCTGGTTCAGGTCGACCACCGCCGACCGCGGATCGTGATTGAAGTCGCAGGAAGCCAAAGGCTCGCGAGTATAACCGAGAACCTTTGCCGGCAGATGACCGGCCCCGTCGATGATGGCCTGATTCACCTCCGCCGCGTTGGCGGTGCGGGCGAAGCGCAGGCTCAGGTCCATGGCGGAAACATTGACCGTGGGCACGCGGATGGCCTGGGCCTGGAGCTTGCCGGCCAGTTGCGGCAGGATGCGGACGATGCCCCTGGCCAGCCCGGTCTCCACGGGAATGATCGACTGCATGGCGCTGCGGGTCTTGCGCAGGTCGAAATGGTGGAAACTGTCGATGACCGGCTGATCGTTCATCGCCGAGTGAATCGTGGTGATGGCGCCCGCCTTGATGCCAAACGCCTCATCAAGCACATTGAGCACCGGCACGATGCAATTGGTGGTGCAGGAGGCGTTGGACAAGATCCGGGACCCGGGCGGAATCCGCTCATGGTTGACGCCGTAGACAATGGTGAAATCCACATCGCTCCGGGCCGGCTGGGAAAACAGCACCCGCCCGGCGCCGGCGGCAAGATGCAGCCGGGCGGTGGCCACATCGTGGAAGGCGCCGCTGCATTCCATGACCAGGTCCACATCGGGCCAGCGCAGGGCCGCCACGTCCGGTTCCGAAAGCAGGCTGATCGCTTCGCCATCCACCACGAGCTTGCCTTCAACAAGCTCCACGTCGCCGGGGAAGCGACCGTGGGTGCTGTCGTAGCGGGTCAGATGGGCCATGGTGGCGGGTTCGGCGACATCGTTGATGGCGACAATGCGCAGGCCGTTGCGGCGCTTCGCTTCGCAAGCGGCGCGCAGCACGCAGCGGCCGATGCGGCCGTATCCGTTGATGGCGACTCTGAGTGTCATTGCGGGCGGGACGGATGTCAGTTCAGGAGTGACCGCGCCGCGGCGGCGACGCGCTCCGCGGTAAAACCGAAATGTTCCATGAGCACGGCGCCGGGGGCGGATTCGCCAAAAGTCGTCATGCCGACCACGCAGCCGTCGAGGCCGACGAACTTGCGCCAGTAATCCACCGCGCCGGCTTCCACCGCAACGCGCCTGCGCAGGCCCGCCGGCAGCACCGATTCGCGCCACGCCGCATCCTGTTGTTCGAACACATCGACGCTGGGCAGGGAAATCAGGCGGGCGGCAATGCCTTCGGCCTGCAGCTCGCGCACGGCTTCGGCGCTCACCGCAACCTCGGAACCCGTGGCGATCACCGCCACTTCGGCTTTGCCTCCGCAGTCGATCAACACATAGCCGCCCCGGGAAATCGCCGCCACCTGTTCGTCCGTGCGATCCTGATGGGGAATGGTCTGGCGGGTGAACACCAGCGCGGTGGGGCCGTCCCGCCGCTCGATGGCGGCCCGCCAGGCGGCGGCGGCCTCGACGCTGTCGCAGGGGCGCCAAACCGACAGGTTCGGCGTGGTGCGCAGATTGGCGAGTTGCTCGATGGGCTGGTGGGTGGGCCCGTCTTCTCCCTGGCCGATGGAATCGTGGGTATAGACCAGGATACTGCGCTGCTTCATCAGCGCGGCCATGCGCACGGCGTTGCGGGCATACTCCATGAACATGAGGAAAGTCGCGCAATAGGGAATGAAGCCGCCGTGGAGGGCAATGCCCGTGGCGATGGCGGTCATGCCGAATTCCCGTACGCCGAAATAGATGTAGTTGCCGTCGTCGGCATCGGCAAGGGAGCGGCTGCCGGACCACAGCGTCAGGTTGGAGCCGGTCAGGTCCGCCGAGCCGCCGATGAGTTCGGGCAGGAGCGCGCCAAAAGCCTCGATGCAATCCCGGGAAGCCTTGCGGCTGGCGATATGGGCGCCATCCCGCTGCCGCTGGCGGATGAATTCCCCGGCGCGCCCGGCAAAATCTCCCGGCAACTCGCCTTTCATGCGGCGCACGAATTCCAGGGCCAGCTCGGGGTACTCCTCTTCGTATTCGACGAGTTTCTCCTTCCACGCGGTTTCCGCCATGAAGCCGGTTTCGGTGGCATTCCAGGCGGCGGCGATTTCTTCCGGCACCACAAAGGGCGCATGGGGCCAGCCGAGTTCTTCCCGCACCGCCTGGACTTCGTCTTCCCCGAGCGGCGCGCCATGGGTGGCGGCGGTGCCCTGCTTGTTGGGCGAGCCATAGCCGATAATCGTCCGGCACCGGATCATGCTCGGCCGGCCGGTCTCGGCCCTGGCCGCCGCGATCGCCTGGTTGATCGCCTCCGGGTCGTGCCCGTCGATATCCTGCACATGCCAGCCGTAGGCGGCAAACCGGGCCATGGCGTCTTCCGAGAACCAGGCTTCGACTTCGCCGTCGATGGAAATGCCGTTGGCGTCGTAGAACACGATCAGCTTGCCGAGGCCGAGGGTTCCCGCCAGCGAGCAGGCTTCGTGGCTGACGCCTTCCATGAGGCAGCCATCGCCGGCGAATACCCAGGTGTAATGATCGACGATCTCGTGCCCGGGGCGGTTGAACTGGGCGGCCAGGGTCTTTTCCGCGAGCGCCATGCCTACGGCATTGGCAAGCCCCTGGCCGAGGGGCCCGGTGGTGGTTTCGACGCCGGGGGTATAGCCGTATTCGGGATGGCCCGGGGTCATGGAGTGAAGCTGGCGGAACCGGCGCAGCTCGTCCATGGACAGGTGGTAACCGGTCAGATGCAGCAGCGAATAGATCAGCATCGAGCCATGCCCGTTGGACAGCACGAAACGGTCCCGGTCGAACCACTGCGGATGCCCCGGATTGTGCCTGAGCCAGTCGTTCCAGAGAACTTCGGCAATATCGGCCATGCCCATGGGGGCGCCGGGATGGCCGGATTTCGCCTTTTGCACGGCGTCCATGCTCAAGGCGCGAATGGCATTGGCGAGCTGCCTGCGCGGCAAGGCCGTTTCGGCCATCAACAAACTCCTGGTCGGGCTTGATTTGCGGGGATCTGCGGTGCAGGCTCCCGGGGCGGCTATTGTCCCGCAGATGTAAGGCAGATGCCAGCGAGCCCGGTACACACCGTATTGCCTTCATTGTTGTGGCGGCCCGCGTTTTGCTCCCGGGATCCCGCGCCGCCTTCGAGTTCCTGTTTTCTCCCGAATGGCCCCTGTGTACCCGCGGACCTCATGAATTCAGGAGGCATCGAAATATTTATCAAAATATTTTGATAAACGATTGCAGTCGGGGGCCGATGCTGCTATTGTTCGCTCCCATTTTGCTTGCCTGCAACTGCAATGAGCACCAATCCCGCTTCCATACTGTACGAAAGCAGCCCCCGGCCAGTGGCCGAGCCGCTGCTTACCCTCACCGCCCTGCACAAGGCCCTGGCGGACAGCCTGCGGCTGCAGATCCTGCGGCTGCTGAAAAGCGAGTCCTTCAGTGTCCTCGAATTGTGCCGCATACTGGATATTCGCCAATCGGCGCTGAGCCACCATCTCAAGATTCTGCTGCAAGCCGGTTTGCTTTCCACCCGGCGCGAAGGCACTTCGATCTTCTACCGCCGCACACTGGTGCACGATCACGCGGATTTTGCCGAGAGCCGCCGCCATATCCTGGAAGCCATCGATACCCTGCCGATTTCGACCTCGCAAAATCGCAAGATTCGTCAGATCCAGCAGGAGCGCGGCCTCTCCTCGCTGCAGTTTTTCCGCCGCAATGCCGGCAAGTTCCACGAAAAGCAGGGCTTGATTGTCGCCCATGATCAGTATTGCGCGAATCTGCACGACGTGATTGCCGGCCTCGGGCTGGAGAAGCAGGCCCGGGTGCTTGAAGTCGGCCCCGGCGAAGGCCAGTTGCTTGCCGAGCTTGCCGAGCGGTTCCAGCGTCTCACCGCCCTGGACAACTCGCCGGACATGCTGGAAAAAGCCCGCGCCACCGTTGCCGCCGCAGGTCACCAGGGAATTGAATTCCTGCTGGGCGAAACCCGCTCGGTGACCGACCGGCAATTCGATCTCATCATCTTCGACATGGTGCTGCATCATATTCCGTCGCCGGCCATGACCATCAAGGACTGCGCCCGTCTGCTGGCGCCCTCGGGCACGTTGCTGATCTGCGACCTGACCCGTCACGACCAGGACTGGGTGCGGGAATCCTGCGGCGACCTCTGGCTTGGATTCGACACCGACGACCTGCAGGACTGGGCCGGTCAGGCGGGCCTGGAAGACCACCAGGGCTCCTTCCTGGGGCTGCGCAATGGATTCCAGATACAGATGCGGATGTTCAGCAAGAAGCGCGACGCCCGTTCCCGATAGACTGGAAAAAAGCCCATGCCAGACACGAGCCTGTTCACATCCGAGTCGGTGGCCGAAGGCCATCCGGACAAGATGGCCGACCAGATTTCCGATGCGGTGCTCGACGCCTTGCTTGAGGGGGACCCGAATTCCCGGGTCGCCTGTGAAACCCTGGTCAAGACCGGCATGGTGCTGCTTGCCGGCGAAATCAGCAGCAGCGCCACCATCGACGTGGATTCCCTGGTGCGGGAAGTGGTGCGCGATATCGGCTACACCAGCGCCGAGCTCGGTTTCGACAGCGGGGCCTGCGCCGTGCTCAACGCCCTGGGCCGGCAGTCCCCGGATATCGCCATGGGAGTTGATCCCACCGAACTGAAGGAGCAGGGCGCGGGCGACCAGGGCCTGATGTTCGGCTACGCCACCAGCGAAACCGATGTGCTGATGCCCGCGCCCATCACTTATTCCCACCGCCTGGTGCAACAGCAGGCCCGGGTGCGCAAGAGCGGGGCGCTGCCTTGGCTTGGCCCCGATGCCAAGAGCCAGCTCAGCTTCCGCTATCGCGACGGACGCCCGGAAGGCATCGAAACGGTAGTGCTTTCCACCCAGCACGCCGGTGATGTTCCCCTGGCCCGGGTGCGGGAGGCGGTGATTGAAGAAATCATCAAGCCTGTCCTGCCGCCGCAATGGCTCGACCAGCGCACCAATTACCTGATCAACCCCACCGGTCGTTTCGTGATCGGCGGCCCTCACGGCGACTGTGGCCTCACCGGGCGCAAGATCATCGTCGACACTTACGGCGGCGTCGCCCGCCATGGTGGCGGCGCATTTTCCGGCAAGGATCCCTCCAAAGTGGACCGCTCAGCGGCCTACGCCGCCCGTTATGTGGCCAAGAATCTGGTTGCGGCGGGTATTGCCGAGCGCTGCGAGGTGCAGGTTTCCTACGCCATCGGCGTGGCCGATCCCACTTCGGTCAGCGTCGAGACTTTCGGCACCAGCCGGATTTCGCGGCAGCGCATCATCGAACTGATTCGCGCGCATTTCGAACTGCGGCCCAGGGGGCTCATCGAGCAACTCGACCTGTTGCGCCCCATTTACCGCCAGACCGCGAGCTACGGACATTTCGGACGCGAAGAAGCCGACTTCCGCTGGGAGCGAACCGATCTGGCCGAAATGCTGCGCTATGAGGCCGGGCCCAAAGTCCGGGCAAGCAGTTAATGAAAAACTCCACGGATGGAGTTTTTCAGAGAATACTTAATGAGTCGGGGGCGGGGCCGGAGCAGGAGTTGAGCAGATGAGTCATCTCATGATCAAGCGGCGGGAGGATTGTCCACTGCCGGACTTCAAGGTCGCCGATATTTCCCAGGCCGATTACGGCCGCCGGGAAATCAGCCTCGCCGAAAATGAAATGCCCGCGCTGATGGCCCTGCGAAGCCGCTATGCCGGCAGCAAGCCGTTGCGGGGGGCGAAAATTCTCGGCTGCCTGCACATGACGGTGCAAACCGCCGTGCTCATCGAAACCCTGATGGAACTCGGCGCGGAAGTGCGCTGGTCCTCGTGCAATATCTTTTCCACCCAGGACCATGCCGCCGCCTGCATGGCTGCGGAGGGCGTTGCGGTCTACGCCTGGAAAGGCCAGAGCGAAGCCGAAGGCGAATGGTGCATCGAACAGACGATTCTCAAGGACGGCCGGCCCTGGGACGCCAACATGGTGCTCGACGACGGCGGTGACCTCACCGCCATGCTGCACGAGAAATACCCCGCCGTGCTTGATGGCGTGCATGGCATCACCGAGGAAACCACCACCGGCGTCCACCGCCTCCAGGAAATGCTCGAAACCGGCGAGCTGAAAGTGCCCGCGATCAATGTCAACGATTCGGTGACCAAATCCAAGAACGACAACAAGTACGGCTGCCGCCACAGCCTCAACGACGGCGTCAAGCGTGGCACCGACATGCTGCTCGCCGGCCGCAATGCGCTGGTGATTGGCTATGGCGATGTGGGCAAGGGTTCGGCCCAGAGCCTGCGCCAGGAAGGCATGATCGTGAAGATCGCCGAGGCCGACCCGATCTGCGCCATGCAGGCCTGCATGGACGGCTTTCAGGTCGTTTCCCCCTGGCGCGGCGGCGAAAACACCGGCCGGCTGGAAGCGGTGGACGCCGAACTGCTCGGCAGCCTCGACCTGATCGTCTCCGCAACCGGCAATACCAATGTCTGCGATGGCTTGATGCTGCAAAAGCTCAAGGCCGGCGCGGTGGTTTGCAATATCGGCCATTTCGATAACGAGATCGACACCGCCTACATGCGCGAGCACTGGGAATGGCAACTCGTCAAACCCCAGGTGCACCGGATCTTCCGCCGCGGCAGGGAACATCCCGAGGACTACCTGATCTTGCTGTCCGAAGGCCGACTGATCAATCTCGGCAATGCCACGGGCCATCCGTCCCGGGTAATGGATGGCTCCTTCGCCAATCAGGTGCTGGCGCAGATTCACCTGTACCAGGGCAAATTCGCCGCCAGGCCCGAGCCCGAGCGGGAAGTGACCCTGAGCGTGTTGCCCAAGAAACTTGATGAGGAAGTGGCGGCCTTGATGGTGCGGGGATTCGGCGGCGTCATCACCCGGTTGACCCGGGAACAGGCAGACTACATCGGCGTGCCGGTGAACGGCCCCTTCAAGCCGGAAAGTTATCGTTACTAGTGTGCTGTCCCGGCTCGTAGGCATTCCAGATGGCAGACCCGGCGGCCAATTTCAGCGTCGAATTCTTCCCGCCCAGAACCGCTGAAGGCAGGACAAGACTCGACCGCGTCCACGCCGAACTTGCGGCGCTCGGGCCGGATTTCTTTTCGGTAACCTATGGCGCTGGCGGCTCATCCAAGGAAGGCACCCGGGGAATCGTGCTCGATTACCGCGCGGCTGGCTCGGAACTCGCGCCGCATATTTCAAGCACGGGGCGCGATCTCGATGTTGTGCGTGAGTTGTTGCGGGTCTATCGCGACGCCGGCATCCGCCGTATCGTCGCCCTGCGCGGCGACCTGCGACCGGCGCATTTGAAAACGGCGAATGTTTTCTACGCCAGGGACCTGGTGGAGTTCATTCGCCGTGAGAGCGGCGACCATTTCCATATCGAAGTTGCCTGCTATCCCGAGATTCACCCGGAATCGCCGGGCTACGCCATGGAAATCGAGTACTTTCGGCGGAAGGTCGCCGCCGGGGCGAATTCCGCCATTAGCCAGTATTTTTTCAATGCCGACTCATACTTCCGCTTTGTGGAAGCCTGTCTTGGGGTGGGCGTCGACTTGCCCATCGTTCCGGGGATCATGCCCATCACCAATTTTGCCAGGCTCAGTGCGTTTTCAGAAAAATGCGGCGCTGAAATTCCTGCCTGGCTGGCGCGGCGGCTGACGGATTTCGGCGATGACCAGGTGGGGCTGCGTGAATTCGGCGATGAGGTGGTCAGCGAGCTTTGTGAACGCCTGCTTGTGGGCGGCGCCCCTGGCCTGCATTTCTACTCCCTGAATCTGGCTGGCCCGGTGCGCAGAATCTGGGAAAATCTGGATCTTTCCCAGCGCCGCTGATCTTGCCACCGCCATGCGCCATATCCGATTGCATTGCGAAGACTCCCTGGCGGAAGACGCGCCCCTGCGGCTCGAAGCCGATGCGGCCCACTATCTCGGCAATGTGCTGCGACTGCGGCAAGGTCATTGCGTACACGTATTCAACGCAGCCGATGGGGAGTTTGTCGCCTGCATCGAATATCTGGGCAAGAAACACGCCGAGTTGCGGCTTGGCCGGCGGCTGCGCGAGGCGGTGATGCCGAAGCTCGATATCGAGCTGTGCCTTGGTCTTTCCCGGGGCGACCGCATGACCTGGGCCATCCAGAAATCCACCGAACTCGGCGTCAGCCGCATCACGCCTTTCCTGAGCGCCCGGGGAGAGAAGAAACCGCCGAAGGATCGGTCAGCCAGCCGGCTTGCGCACTGGCGCCGGGTTTGCGTCAGCGCGATGGAGCAATCCGGCGGCTTTCGCATTCCCGAATTCAGCGAACCGAAAGCTCTCGACGAAATCCTGTTGCGGCCGCCCGAGCCGGATCGTGAAAGACTGCTGTTCGACCCGACCGGCGCGCAAAGCCTGCCCGAAGCGCTGCCGGGCAATCGCCTGCAGATCGTCACCGGCCCGGAGGGTGGATTCGCCGAGCCGGAACGCAAGCTTGCCGCCCGCTGTGGATACTCGGTCGTCCAGCTTGGCCCGCGCGTCCTGCGAACCGAAACCGCGCCGCTGGCGGTGCTGGCCATCGTGCAGCATCGCTACGGCGACATGACATAAAAAAAGCGACGTCCCGTTGCCGGGAGCGCCGCTTTCAGGAGAGAACTGGTGAGAGCGTTTACTGGGTGACGAATTCCGGATAGGCTTCCATGCCGCATTCGGCGAAGTCGACGCCTTCGTCTTCTTCCTCGTCCGATACGCGGATTCCCATGGCCGCCTTGAGCGCGAGCCAGGCGAGGAAGCTGGCGCCGAATACCCAGCCCATGATCGTCAGCATGCCGACAAGCTGGCCCAGGAAAGTGGCGTCGGGGTCGGACAGCAGCACGGCGAAGATACCGAAAATGCCCACGGTGCCATGGACCGAAATGGCGCCCACTGGATCGTCGATCCTGAGCTTGTCCAGGGTGACAATGCTGACCACCACGATCAGGCCGCCCATGGCGCCGATGATCGTCGCCAGCAGGGGCGATGGGTCCGCGGGTTCGGCGGTGATGGCGACCAGCCCGGCAAGCGCGCCATTGAGCGCCATGGTGAGGTCGGCCTTGCCGAACCAGAGCCGGGCCAGCACCAGGGCCGCAATCAGCCCGCCCGCGGCGGCGGCATTGGTATTGAGAAACACATTGGCCACTTCATTGGCGACGCCGATGCCGCCCAGCTTGAGCGTCGAGCCGCCATTGAACCCGAACCAGCCCATCCACAGAATGAAGGTGCCGAGCGTGGCCAGGGGCAGATTGGCGCCGGGAATCGCCCTCGTTTCGCCGCCGGGGCCGTACTTGCCCTTGCGCGGGCCGAGCAATAGCACCCCGGCCAGGGCCGCGGTGGCCCCCGCCAGATGCACGATGCCGGAGCCGGCGTAGTCGCTGTAGCTGAGGCTGTACAGCCCGAACACAGAATTGCCGCCCCAGGTCCAGCTTCCTTCAAAAGGATAGATGACGCCGGTCATCACCACGGCGAAAGCGAGAAAGGCCCACAGCTTCATTCGCTCGGCCACCGCGCCGGAGACGATGGACATGGCGGTGGCGACAAAAACCACCTGGAAGAAGAAGTCGCTGGCGCCGGAATAGACCGAGTCGCCATCGAATCCCGCGGCCGCGGAATCCGCGAGCACCGCGGCCACGGCGCTGTCATCCATCCGGGCCACGGTGGTCACGCCGGACAGCAGGTACCCGCCGCCGTACATGATGTGGTAGCCACAGATGAGATACATGGTGCAGGCCACGGCGAACAGCGCGACATTCTTGGTCAGAATCTCGGTGGTGTTCCTGGAGCGGACGAGCCCGGCTTCGAGCATGGCGAAGCCGGCGGCCATCCACATCACGAGCGCGCCGCAGATCAGGAAGTAAAAGGTGTCGAGCGCGTACTGCAGTTCAAAAATCTGGTTTTCCATGGTTCAGTTCCTCCTTTGGAAGCCCCGCCTATACGGCGGAATCCCCGGTTTCTCCGGTGCGAATTCTCAGGACCCCGTCAAGACTTTTCACGAAAATCTTGCCGTCGCCGATCTTTCCGGTGCGCGCCGACTGGGTTATCGCGTCGAGCACGGCATCGAGCATGCCGTCGGTTACGGCGACTTCGAGTTTCACCTTGGGCAGAAAATCCACCACGTATTCGGCGCCCCGGTACAACTCGGTATGGCCTTTTTGCCGCCCGAAGCCCTTTACTTCGGTCACCGTGATTCCCTGCACCCCGATTTCCGACAGGGATTCGCGCACTTCATCGAGTTTGAATGGCTTGATGATCGCCGTAACTAACTTCATCTTGTCGTTCCTCGTTTTCCAGCTTTGCGGGTTGGCAGCTTGCAAGGCGCTGCCATCCGTGCCA
>JAJDVS010000024.1 GCA_022825945.1 Pseudomonadales bacterium | reverse complement strand
GCGCCCCCCCCGCCCGCCCCCCCCCCCCCCCCCCCCCCCCCCCCCCCCCCCCCCCCCCCCCCCCCCGCCGCCAGTTTTGGAACTGTTTTTCAGTAACCGAAGCGGTAGCGCAGCTTGACCGCCAGGGTGTCCACCACCGGCGTGTTCCAGGAATGTTCGAGCATGTCCTGGAAGGTCAGGAAGCTGCGCCGGGGCAGATTGCCGCCCCGGGTGTAGACCACGAACAGGTCCGACAGGGGCGCGATTTCCCAGCGGTAGCGGGCCTGGAAAGTCATGCGGCTGATGACGAAATCATCCGGCGTGTCGTTGGGTTTCGCCACGTCATGGAGATACTCCCGGCTGTGGGGATTCACCCGCCAGAAGCGGTCTTCAAAAGCCTTGAGCCCGGTCCATTGCAGGGTCAGGCGGAATTGCTGCCTGGCGGTGATGAAGTAGTTCGTTTCCACCCGGGGCGACCACTGGTGCGCCTCGAAACTGGTATAGCGCCCGCCACCGCGATGCACGAGCAGGGCTTCCCGGTCCTGGTAATTGAGTTTGAGATCGAAGGAGAAGCGATCGATGGGGCGCCAGGAGAATCCGGCGTCCATGGCATTGCTCGCCGGCCCGAGTTCATCCTGCCCCAGGTTGATGCGCACGCTCCAGGACAAGGGCTTGGCCACGTCGGTCTGGTACATCACATTCAGGCCGTAGCGGTGGGGCACCAAAAAGTCGCCGGTGCCCCGGCCGAGGCGGTCGTCGATGCGTTCGGGAAACCAGCGCAGGCTGAAATTGACGCTGTTGTTGCTGTCGATGAAGGTATAGCTGCGGTTGAAGAAGGCGCCGAGGCGCACCGGCCGGCCCTGGGTGTTCCACTGGTTGGTAAGGAATACGCTGGTGGTGCGGTTCCGCAGACCGGGAATGTCCGATTCGATGCGGAAGTAGGCGTAGTCGAGATTGGCCGAGTCGTTGCGCTGGCTGAAGCCGAGGTCGTTGATTTCCAGTTCGTCGTCGAGAAAGGTGGCGCGCAGGGAGTGATTCACGCCGCGCCGGGGGCGGAAGCTGACATCGTTGAATATTCCCGCGCCGGTAACGCCGTGGGCATCGCTGTACATGAGCTGGCCATCGACCACCCAGCGATTGTCTGCCGAGAAGTAGCCCCAGTCGACGGCGTTGACCGTGGCGTCCACTTCGGGATGGGCGATATTGGTTCCCATCCAGCCGAAGGAGCGGCGGCCACCGCCGCTAGTATCCTCGTACAGCAGGCGGCCGATGCCGAAATCCCGGCCCATGGCGTGAATGCCTATGGGCGTGCCGTCTTCGAGCCTGCCTTCGATGGTGGTGTCGTCTTCGGTGGCGAACAGCGTGCCGTATTGCCAGTTGCCCACCGAGCCGGTGAACTTGACCGCGCCGAGCAGGTCCGTGGGGTCGCTCAGGTCGGTGGGAACCACGTCGACGCCGTCGGGAACATCGCCGAAATGCGGCGCGCCGCCGATTCGCCGCGTATTGAGCAGGGTCAGCGGTCCCGATGGCCCCCGCATGATGGCGCCAGTGCGCCCGGTGGCGTTGAAGATGTCCTGCCCTTCGAGGAAGAAGGCGCGTTTTTCGGGGAAAAAGGTCTCGAATGCGGTGAGGTTGACGATGACGTCATCGGATTCCACATTGCCGAAGTCGGGATTGATCGTCGCCGATAGCAGCGAATTGGTGGTGGGGCGCCAGAAGATCTCGGCGCCGGTCTTGTATTCGGTTTCGCCCTTGATGGCGTCGTAGATGCCCGATGCGAAAGGGTAGAAGGTCAGTTGCCGGCGCGGTTCGATGTCGCGCAATTCGTATTTCTCGAATGCCGACAGGTACTCGTTCACGGTTCGCGGCAGGGCAGGGTTGGACCAGGCCTCGCCGCCGAGATGCCCCACCTGGCGTTCGAGATAAATGCCGATCCGGCGGGTGTCGCCGGCCTGGGGCAGGGCCACCATGGACCAGGGAATGAAGTACTCGATGCTCCAGCCGTCATCCAGCGCCTGGGTGGCGCCGTTCCAGGAACCGTCCCACTGCATGTTCATCTGCCGCTCGGGCAGCAGGGTGGCATCGGTCATGGAATCGCCGAGATTCATGCGCAGGAAATAGCCGTACAGGCCTTCGCCGGAAGTGTCGAGACCCACTACAAAGCCGTCCCGGTCGAGTTGGGTGTCCCGGGAAGTCATACGCGCCACGAGGCTTCCCGGAGGCTGGAAATTCACCGCCGAGACATAGATGCCGCGCTCGGTATAGAACATGCGGACGTGGGTTTCGTAGGGCGCCTCGGCGAGGGTGTCGGGGTTGATCACCCGCATGCCATCCACTATGGGCAATCGATCCCAGACGGGCTCATCGACGAAGCCGTCGAGCGTAATATTGGCGTCGGCTTCCTCGACCCGGGTCAGTTGCGGTGTCTGGGCCGCAATGGCCCAGGGCAGGAAGAGCAGCAAAGCCGCCACAGGGACACGGCAAAGGCGGTATGTGCGAAGGGAAAGGAAGGGCATGGTCAGCGGACTATACAGCAGGCGGAAAACCAGCGGCTATCGAGCCGCTGTCACCGTCACAATCAATTTCAGATTATCGGCGGCCCCGCCGGGGAATGGATGGACGATGGGCTTATGCCATGATTCATCATGATTGCTCGCCGCTTTGCCCCATTTCCTTCATGGGAACTCCCGATTGTGGTGTTTCAATTCCCCTTGCCGGCAAGATCAGGAAGGAAATTCTCATGTGGACCAGACGGCTTGACCCTTCGATTTTCATTCAGGAGCAGAACTGGAACTGGGCGCCCGCGAAGAAGAGGACGCATACAAGGCTGGCGGTGGTTGTCTGTCTGGCGGCCATGTCCGCGGTGGCGGTCAGCGCCATTTTTTAGGAGCTTCCGGGGAGCGAGGCAATCTCCCAATTCTTCCCGTCATTCTGCGCGGAGTGAGGCAGTTTCCCTTCCCCGGCGTCATTCTGCGCGGAGCGAAGCGGAGTCGCAGAATCTCAGGCAGAGTTCTCCCAACGAGATTCTGCGACTGCGCGCAGAATGACAGTGTGCCAGGCTCCTAACGCGCGCTGAGTGTCGCCTCGACCCGCAGCGCCTGTTGTTCCCTGCGAAATTCCACCATCACCACATCTCCCGGCGCGGCATTGCGCAACAGATCGGAATAGCTTTGCAGGTCGGCCACTTCTTCGCCATTGAAGCGCAGCAGCACATCGCCGTCCCGCAGGCCGGCGGCGGCAGCGGCGCTGCCGGGGGTGAGGCCGTCAATACGAACGCCGTCCCCGGTCCAGCCGAAATCGGGCACCACGCCCAGGGCCGCGCTGCGGGGGCCTGCTGCCGCAACCGGAGCCTGGGGCGCATTTTCCAGGGTCACGCGGAGATCTTCGCTGCGGTTGCCAAGATACAGCAGCGCTTCTTCCAGCCACAGGGCGATATCCGACATGCCCGCGGTGTCGAGCCGGTCGCTGGTATCCGAAGGCCGATGAAAATCCGGATGCGCGCCGCCGAACAGGTGAATCGCCGGAATGCCCGCCTGGAGAAAGCTCACGTGGTCGCCACTGGCCACCGCCGCTGCCGGTAACTCGGACTGCACGCCGATGGTAAAGCCGATGCCCTGGGCCATGAATGGCCACTCATACGCGCTTTCCGTGCCGAACACCTGCAAGCTGCGGCCTTCGAGGCGTCCCACCGAATCGATATTGATCATGGCGAAAAAGTCGCTGAACCCGCCGGGCGGATTTTCCAGAAAATGCCGGGAGCCCGCGAGGCCGGCTTCTTCCGCGGTAAAGGCCACGAACAGGATCGGCCGCTCGGGGCTGAAAGCGCGGGCCAGCTTGACCGCCGATTCGATCAGGATGGCGACACCGGAAGCATTGTCGTCGGCGCCGGGATGAATCTGGCCATCGACCACTCCCAGATGGTCATAGTGCGCTCCCACCACGATGGGTCTTGCGTCCAGGTCCGGGTTGACTCCCGGCAACAGGCCAACCACATTGGCAAGCTCAACTTCCCCGGCTCCGGCCACCGATTCTCGCCAGCGCTGCAGGTAACCGCCGCCCGGCGCTTGCAGGCCCGCGGCGCGAAACCGGTCGGCGATGTACCGCGCCGCCTGCTCGAGTTCGCGGCTGCCAAGGCCCCGGCCCAGCAGTTCCGGGCTTGCCAGATATTCGGTGTGGCGCAGGAATTGGCTCGGCAGGTATTTTGGCGGCAATTCCGCCAGTGGCGGGCGCGGCGGCAGGTTGAATTCCGGCGCCGCGGCAAGCTCGGGATGCAGCCATTGCAGGGGGGAATCCGGGCTCGTCCAGATGCCGGAAACATCATTGGTGGGCTCATCGCCGAGAAAGCTCAGATACGAATACCTGCCGTAATGTGGCAGCTTCTCGATCATGCCGGGAACCGCCGCCATGCCGTCGATATGGATCAGGCCGATGGCAAGTTCCGGATTCGCGGGATGGCGGCCCACCAGCACGGTGCTGCGGTCCGCATGGGGCAGGGATTCTCCGGCGAGATTGATCTCCGCTCCATTGGTTTCCGCGCCGTAAGCCGTCGCTGCGTTGAATGCCTCTTCAGCAAAGGGATTATCGCGCCCAAGCACCCAGACCGAAGTATCGGCGGGCAGTTCCGCCAGGGCTTCCACTGGCGCGATGCGCGCATCGACATCGGCGGCAAAGGCTTCCGCAAGACGGGTCCAGTCGGCGCGGTTCCGCTCGGGCAGCAGGAAAGTGATCCGCCGGGCGCCGAATAATTCGCCCACCGTGGGCGGCGCCTCTTCCCGGTCGAGCTTGCGGAACAAATCGAACCAGGGGTCCACGAGGACGGCTTCGAGGCGGTCGTAATCCGGCGCCACCACGCCTTCGAGCTTCTGTGACAGGCGCAGATGATGAATCTCGGGCTCGTCCGCGCCGGCATAGTACAGCGCCACCGGCACGGTCAGCGCATAGGGCTGGCCGCGCTGAATCTGGGCGAACAGTATCTGGGCCCGGTTGTTGCCGATTTCATCGACGCTGACCGCGATTTCCGGCGCGCCGGTACGTTCGACCCATTGGTCGAAAAAGGGCGACAAATCCGTGCCCACCACTTCCGAGAACAAGGCAGTGATCTCGGCGAAGCCGGCCCGCTGGAAGCGATACTCGGCGTACAGCCGCCGCAAGCCTTCAAGAAACAGCGCATCGCCGAGTTCCAGCCGCAGCATGTGCCACAGCATCAGGGTCTTGCCGTAGCCCACCGCCTGGGTGGCGGCCGAGTTGCGCGTGGTGAAATCGCTCAGGGGGAAATCGGTTTCCTCGGCCACATAGTTGCGATAGCGCGCCAGGGTGTCCTTGCGGTACTGCTCGCCGCGCCCGTCCATTTCCCGCAAGAGGTGGTCGGCGAGATAGGTGGTCAGGCCCTCGCTCCAGTTGCCGCTGGCGTAATCCGGATACACCCCGTTCCCCCACCAGTTGTGCAGCAATTCGTGTGGGTAGGAGGATTCCAGAATGAAGGGAAAGCGGATCACCTGGGGGCCAAGCAGGGTGAATGAGGGCATGCCGTATCCGGTTTCCCAGAAGTTCTCCACCAGTGCGAACTTGCTGAAGGGATACTCCCCAAGCAGGGGTTCGTAGAGTTGCAGATAGCGCCCGGTGGCGTCGGGATAGCGGACCGCGAGATTGGGGTCGGGAGTGCGCAGGTAGGCCAGGGCTTCGGTGTCGCCGGCCATTTGCGAGTACTCGGTGAAGGCGGCGGCGATGAGGTAGATTTCTTCCATGGGGTTCCCGGCGCTCCAGCCATTGGGCCCGTTACGGTCGCCCTGGCTCACCGTCAGCCAGTCCCTGGCGGAATCCGCAAAATCCACCCGCAGGTCGAAGCGGACCAGGGCCTCGCCGAAATCGGGAACCCAGTAGCTCGCCTTGCTCAGATACACGCCGCGGGAATCGATAATGCCCGTGGTTTCGGAAAAGCTCCGGGCATACTCGGTGCCCTGCTGTTCCATGGCGTCGTTGATCCGGCCGCCGTAGCTGAGGCTGAAGCGGCCGTCGGCGCCGGCAAGGACTTCGTAGGCATTGGTCGGCGCCACTTCGCCGCCCATGGTGTTGAGCAGTACTCCCACGGGCAACTCCGGCGCCGATTGCAGGCTGGCCAAGCCGGGTGCGACCGCGAGGTTGCTGTTGAGCCGGAACTCGGCTCGGTCGCCCGCCAGGGACGGCGGCAGGGTGATATCGGCCTGAACTTCGATGCGGCTCGCCGCCGGGTCGAGGCGCACCCGCAACTCGTAATCAACGGTTTCCCCAAGCCCGGCAGGCTGCGCCAGCGCGAACAGGGACAGGCTGCCGCACAGGGCGGGCAACAGGATTCGCAGCATTCTCCGCATGGGGGGATCCAGGTCAGTTCAGGCCAAGCAACTCCATTGCCGCGGCGTGGTTCCAGTCGCCGATATGGATTTGCGAAGCGCCGTCGGGGGTACGGGTGGTACTCCAGGTCAGCCGGTTTCCATCGGGGGAGAATACCGGCAGGATGTCGGTGCCCGGGGTATTGGTGGCTCGCACCGGCGGGCTGCGTCCTTCGATATCGATCAGGAACAACTCGAAGTTGGCGTGCCCGAGCAGATTGCTCGAATAGATGATGTATTCGCCGCTGGGATGGAAATACGGCCCCCAGGCCACCATGGCTTCCGCGGTCAACTGGCGCGCATCGCTGCCGTCCACATTCATGGTCCAGATTTCGGCGCTGTTGCCGTCGGGATTGAATCGCCGCCAGACGATCTGGCTGTCATCCGCGCTGAAAAAGGGCCCGCCGTCGTAACCCGGCGAAAAGGTGAGCTGGGTCACATTGCCGCCATCGGCGTCCATGATGTACAGGTCCATGAAGTAGGAGGCGTCATCTTCGAGCAGCGCCCGCTCGGCGCGGCTCAGGGGGCGGCGGTAGGCTTCGCGATTGGAAGCGAACAGGATTTTCGCGCCGTCCGAGGAGTACGAGCCTTCTGCGTCGTAGCCGTCGGCATTGCTGAGATTGACGAGGTTGCCGCCATCGGCGTCGGCCTGATAAATCTCGTAGCGGCGGTCGTAGTCCCAGCCATAGGGCCGATCGATACCGCTTTCCCGGATTTCGATCTCGATGGCCTGTTTCGCCAACGCTTCCGGGTCTTCGTGTGTAGACGAAAACATGATGCGGTCGAGGGTCGGGTGAATCCAGGAGCAGGTGGTCAGGCCGATGCCGGGAGAAACAATGCCGGAAGTTTCCGTGGCCAGATCCATAAGATGAATCTGGTAGAAAGGATTGTCGCCGGGCACTTCGGCCTGATAGATGAAACGTCCTCCATCGGCGCTGAAATAGCCCTCCCCCGAGCGCAAGCCTTCAGTGACGAGTTGCCTGGTATTGGCGAGCAGCACCGACTCGAATTCGCCATCGACAAAATTCCCCGGCGCCGGAGTTTCGGTATCCGTGGCACCCGCCGCGCCGTCGGCGTAGGTTTCGGGGCCGCTCCAGGCAGCGGACCGCGGTGGAGCCGATTCCGCAGCCGCGGCTGTTGCGGGCATTCCCGCGGAAGCCGCCCCAGACGGCTCCGCTTCCCCCGCCGGCTGGCATGCAGCCAGCGCAGTCAGGCAAAGTGGCGCAAGCAATCTTTTCATGTTGTGAACCCTGGAAAGTGCAAATGCCGCGTCACTGGCGGCCCGGCGGCATTATTCTATACGATAAATCCCGCCAGCAGCCTGCGCCGCGGGAATTCACGGCTGCAAATCCGCTCTCATCCGCGCCACTGGCTGGCCGGGCCAACTCAGGGCAGAATAGGCAGCCCACACATAGCTGGAGCCGAGCATGAACAGCCCTGTCGCCACCTTTCTCTGGTTCAACGGCAATGCGCAGGAAGCGGTCGAGTACTACGTTTCGATTTTTTCCGAGTCGAAAATCAACCGGACCACACTCAAGCCCGACGAACCCGAAGCCGGGTCCGTGATGACCATCGAATTCAGCCTGCGGGGTGAGGAGTTCATCGCTTTCAACGGCGGGCCGCAATTCCAGTTCAACGAAGCGATTTCCCTGATGGTGGGCTGCGATACGCAAGAGGAAATCGACCATTATTGGGACAAGCTGCTGGAAGGCGGCTTATCACTCGCCGCCGGCTGGCTGAAGGACCGTTACGGCCTGTGCTGGCAGATCACGCCCCGGGAAATCTTCGAATTGATGAACAGCGCCGACCAGCAACAGAATGCCCGGGTCATGGCCGCCATGAACACCATGATCAAATTCGACCTGGAAACCCTGAGAGCGGCCAGCAGGGGCTGATTGGTAGAGGCCTGGTCGGCGCAGCCGACAAAAAGCAAAGCTTTTTGAGGGCCGAACGGCTTGCCATGGGCGAGGACAAGCGTTTACGAAGCGTCAGCTTCGTGCGCAGTCCCGAGCGGCGCCGAGCTATGCTCGGCGACTGGACTGGCAAGACTGGGGGTTGGCGAAACCGCAGAACCCGCGCCAGGAATGGCAGGCACCAACCCAGCCGAAGGCAGGCGCCCGATCGGCTGCGCCGACCGGGCCGGGTCCTACTCAACCGGCTCCAGGCGCACGATGGGAGTTTCCTCCTCGCCGGCGCGGTCGGAAATGGCCAGGTAGATATAGCCGTCCGGGCCCTGGCGCACGTCGCGGATGCGGCCCATGTCATAGGCCAGGGTTTCTTCCACGACAACTTCGCGATAGTCGTCGCTCATGTGCAGGCGGGCCAACTGCTCGCCCATGAGGCCGCCGGCGAAAATGCTGCCGCGCCACATGGGGAACCGGTCGCCATCGTAGATCATCAGGCCGGATGCGGCGATGGAAGGCACCCAGATGTGGGCCGGCGCCCGCATGCCTTCCTGGCCGATGCCCAGGTGAATGGGGCTGCCCACGGCGCCGTAGTTGACGCCATAGCCGATGACGGGCCAGCCGTAATTGTTGCCGGGCTCGATACGGTTGAGTTCATCTCCCCCCTGGGGGCCATGCTCGGTTTCCCACAGGTCTCCGGTTTCCGGATGAATCGCAAGGCCCTGCGGGCTGCGGTGCCCGTAGCTCCAGATTTCCGGGAGAATGTCGTCGCTGTCGACAAAGGGATTGTCGTCGGGGACGCTGCCGTCTTCGTGCAGGCGGATGACCACGCCATTGTGATTGGATGTGTCCTGGGCGGGGTGGGCCGGCAAATCGCCCGTGGCGGGGGCCTGCCGGTCGCCGACGACGAGGAACAGGTAGCCGTTGCCGTCGAAGACGAGCTTGCCGCCGTAATGGCCGAAGCCGACTGACTCGGCGGCGAAGATCTCGACCACATTGCCGAGTTCGTCATTCTCGAAGCGGCCGCGGATAATCGCGGTGGTGGAAGAGTCGCCCACCGGCTTGGCGTAGGTGAGGTAGATCCAGCGGTTTTCCGCAAAGTCCGGATGCGGAACAACCTCGAACAGGCCGCCCTGGCCGCGGTAATGCACTTCGGGCACGCCGGGAACCGCTTCCGGCAGCAGTTCGCCATTGCGAACCACCCGCAGGCGGCCGGGTTTCTCGGTGACCAGCATGTCGCCGCCGGGCAGCCAGGCCATGGACCAGGGCTGGATCAGGCCGTTGGTGACTTCCACCACCCGGTAATCATGGTGGGCCGAGTAGTACATGTCGGATTGTGCGCTTGCCGAAACCGCAAGGCCAGCGAGCAGGCCGGTCGCGGCAATTTCCACTAGATAACGACGCATGGCGTTTCCTCTGTATGGGCAATCGGGAATCAGGGACTGCGGATTATCCAATGAAATGCTTTCCATGACCAGACCGCCGCTGTGCCAGCAGCAATTCTCATTTTGGCGCTCCAACCTTCATGTCATTCCGTGCGAAGCGAAGCATCCCCTCCGTCATTCTGCGCGAAGCGAAGCGGAGTCGCAGAATCTCTTGCAGTGGCCACCCAATGAGATCCTGCGACTGCGCGCAGGATGACTGATTTGAGCGCGCCCATTGCCATAATGAGAATTGCTGCTGTGCCAAGCCTTCCGAATTTCCTTCATCGAGCGGCCCGTTCCCGCGTGAACCGGGCGACAACGGGACCGTTCCGGCATCGCGCCGGCGCGGCCCCATCGCCTGTCCATTCCCCTGCCGCGAAAGCGAAAATTCGCTATCGCCGGGCCCCATCTTTATTCCGGCGCGGCGGTGGGCGCGATGACGGCCGGGGGGAGGGCGGTGAAGGAACTGCCGGCGTACAGCAGCGAGACGGCGGCGATTTCCGCGTCGCAATGCAGGTTGACCGCGCCTTCGGCGAAGTCCGCGGGCAGGTCGAACAGCGTGTCCAGGTTCCGGACGTTCGTCGATTCGCCGGGAACGGGAATCGGCGATTGCGCCTCCTCGGTCCCGGCGTCGCGGTCCGCCGCTTCCGGCGCATCCCGGACCGTCGTTTCCAGCGTGGCGTGGCAGGAGGCTTCGGTTGCGGCGGGGTTGCCCAGGATCAGCGTCAGGCGC
>JAJDVS010000025.1 GCA_022825945.1 Pseudomonadales bacterium | reverse complement strand
GCCCGGACCGTTTTCGATCATGGGCTGCCGATAGGCTACGCCCGGCACCTGCGAAGCCCGCGGAATGCCATCGACATCCGAACCGAGCGCGATCACCGGCCGGCCTTCGCCCCAGGTCGCCCACCAGGCCGAAGGAATGCCTGCCACGCCGAGTTCCACCTCGAAATCGTTTTCCACCAGGAGTTCGGTCAGATAGCGCTGGGACTCGAATTCCTGGAAGCCCAATTCGGCAAAGGAGAACAGGCTGTCGACAATCTCCTGGTTCAACTTTGACATCGATTCGACGCCTGCCACAGCCTCGGCCTTCAGGCCACTGAAGCCACCACCATCCTGGGCAGACAGCGGCAGGGAAAGCGGCAACAGCAAGCCTGCCGCCAACAGTGTTCGCAGAACATTCATCGCAATTCCCCGATCAATTCCAGAAAAACCCAAGACTACGCTGTTTGGCCTCCACAAGTCATTACCCCGGGAGCCTGCGCCGCAGGTTCCTGGAGTTCGCGTGTTATACTGCCATTCCTCTTACCGGCTTTGCAGTCGTAAGTTCCCGCGGCGCAGGCTACCAGGCGAGATGGCGGAATTCAGCAGCATCGGCGTGATCGGGCGCCCGGGTCACAGCGGTGTTGCCGAGACCCTGGAGCGGCTGCTCGCCTTTCTCGAAAGCGAGGGCCGCAGCGTCCTGTTCGACCACGCCACCGCCGCCATGCTGGGCCTGGGCGACCATCGCGCCTGCGCCAGCGAAGAACTCGCCTCCCGTTGTGATCTGGTGATCGTCGTCGGCGGTGACGGCAGCCTGCTGCACATGGCCAAGCATGTCGCCGGGACGCCGGTGATCGGCGTCAATCGCGGTCGCCTGGGTTTTCTGACCGACGTCCTGCCCGATGAACTCGAAGACCGTATCGGCGCGGTGCTGGCGGGGAAATACCTCAGCGAGCAGCGCTTCCTGCTCGACGCGGAAGTGCGGAGGGGCGGCCGCAACGAAGCCGCGGGCCGCGCCCTCAATGACGTGGTGCTGCATCCCGGCAGGTTCGCCCAGATGATTGCATTCGAGTTGTTTATCGACGGGCAGTTCGTCTACAGTCAGGAATCCGATGGCCTGATCGTGGCGACGCCCACGGGCTCCACGGCCTATGCCCTGTCCGCCGGCGGCCCCATCATGCATCCCCGGCTTGACGCCCTGGTGCTCGCGCCATTGAATCCCCATTCCCTCACGAGCCGGCCCCTGGTGGTGGATGGCAACAGCGAGGTGCGCCTTGTGGTGAGCGCCAAGGATGAACTCGAACCGCAATTGAGTTGTGATGGCCAGGTGCGCTATTCGGCCCGGGCCGGCGATGAAATTCTGGTGCGCAAGAATTCCCGCTTCCTGACCCTGATCCACCCGCTGGATTACACCAGTTACCAGGCCTGCCGCAGCAAACTCGGCTGGGGCAGCCGCCTCGTGCGAACCGATGACTGAAACGCCATCTTGCGTCTTCTGGCCAGACGCGAACCCCTGCCCGTTGCCGGCGGATGCGGATTAAGGCCGCCAGCCTGCCAATCGGCGAGGATCTGCTGTCCTTCAGCCGGATTCTGTCGCGAACCGGCGTGCGGCATCGCATTATCGAGGAATCCGGCTTCCAGGTGATCCGGGTCGAAAGCGAACAGGACTCGCGCCTGGTGCGCGAAGCCCTGGCGCAATGGCGCGAGATGGCGGCGGGAAATCCACCGCCATCGCCCGCCCCGCAGCCTCTGGTGCGTCCCTCCCGCTGGCTCGGGGCCGTGCAACGGGAAGTGCGGCTTTGTCCCATTACCATCGCCTTGATGCTCGCCTGCGTGCTGGTGGCGGCGCTGACCCGGCTCGGCATGGAAGCCTGGCGGCTGCCCTTCCTTTTCTATCCCCCGCTTGCCTCCGGCTCCCTGCCCGCCCTGCTCGGGGAAATCGCCAATCCCGTGTTGCTGCTGCGCGCCCTGGCGCCGATGCTGCTGCATTTTGGCGAACTGCATCTGGTGTTCAACATGCTCTGGCTGTGGTACTTCGGTCGTCAGCTTGAGCCGCGGCGGCCGCGCTGGCTGTATCCCGCGGTAATCGTGCTGACTTCGTTCACCGCCAATACCGCCCAATACCTGCTGGGCGGCGGCAACAACTTCGGCGGCATGTCCGGGGTCGTCTATGGCCTGCTTGGATTCGCCTGGATCATGCAGAAAATGCTGCCGGGCGGAAGGCCCATACTCAGCGACCAGATGTTTCTGATCTTCGTTATCATGCTGGTGGCGATGGAAGTGCTCGCCTCATCCTGGATCGCCAGCGCGGCGCATCTGGGCGGATTGCTCGCCGGGCTTTTCCTCGGTATGGTGGCGGCAATCGCATTGGGCGCCGGCAGCCGGCGGGTCTGAACCCATGGCGCCGCACCGGCACAGAGATTTTCGACATGCTCGACCTGGAAGAAAACGCGCTGCAAACCCGGGCCAGCGGCGTCATGCGGAAAATGCTCACCCGGCTCGATGACCCGGTGCGCTACAGCATGTCGCTTTCCGGCGAACAGACGCCGCTCAATGAATGGCTGGGCCAGCCGGTGCAACTCCACCATACCGGCCGCATTTTTTGCGTGCATTGTGGCCGCAAGACCGGCAAAAGTTTCAACCAGGGTTTTTGCTACCCCTGTTTCCGCAAGCTGGCGCAATGCGATTCCTGCATAATTCACCCGGAGCGCTGCCACTTCGACCAGGGCACCTGCCGCGAACCCGACTGGGGCGAGCGCGTCTGCATGCGCGACCATATCGTCTATCTCGCCAACTCTTCGGGTCTCAAGGTGGGCATCACCCGTTCGGTGCAGGTGCCCACCCGCTGGATCGACCAGGGCGCGACCCAGGCCCTGGCCATCATCCGGGTTCGCAGCCGCATGCAGTCGGGTCATCTGGAAGTGCTGTTCAAGGAGCGCGTGGCGGACAAGACCAACTGGCGCGACATGCTCAAGGGCACCGCCGAACCCCTCGACCTGCTTGCCGAAAAAGAGCGGCTGATCGAACTATGCAAAACCGGCATCGACGATCTCGCCGAGCGTTTCGGCTTCTTCGCCATCAGCGTTCTCACCGGCCTCGATCCGGTGGAAATCCGCTACCCGGTTCTCAATTACCCCGAAAAACTGAATTCCTTCAATTTCGAGAAGGAACCCACGGTTGGCGGCATCCTGCAAGGCATTAAGGGCCAATACCTGATTTTCGACCACGGCGTGATCAACCTGCGCCGTTTCGCCGGCTATGAAGTCGAGTTGCGTGTATCAACCTGAACCGCGCCGAAATTCGAGGACTTCAGAACGTATATGGAAACCCGGGAATTGATGCGATTCTGGGGCAAAGCGCAGCCCCAAGATCCTGCGCGAGGCCCTTCTTGGCATCCATTGGCTTACCATTCCCTGGATGTGGCTGCGACCGCAAGGGCCTTGTTTCGCCGCGACGAGGGGCTTCAAGAGCGATTTTCCGAGTTGACGGGGCTGCGATGCGAGGATGTCATGCCGGTCTTGTGCTATCTGCTGGGTACGCACGATATCGGCAAGTTCGCGCAAAGATTTCAGGCCAAGGTTCCGGAACTGTTTCGCAACAGCTTCGGCGGCGACCCCGCGGAACTTCCCGATGGTTACGACCATGGAGCGGGCGGCATGCGCATGTTCAAGGTTTGCCCGGAAGTTTTCCAATTGCCGCGGATTTCCAGCCCTCGCGCTTGGACGCCGTTAGTCTCGGCGGTCACTGGACATCACGGTGCCCCACCGGCCGCAAATGCGGAAAATTCGCTAGTCAGCTTGAAAATCGACTACGGAAGTATCGGAATTGCGGCTGCCGGGGAATTTGCGGGACAAATTCGTGAACTGCTCAAGCTCCCTTCTGAATTGGGCGGATTACGTGTCGATCAGTCGAAACGCGCGTCCCATGCGGTGGCGGGATTGGCGGTGGTGGCGGACTGGATAGGATCCAATCAGGACTGGTTCCCGTACCAGGAACCGAAAATGGAACTGCGCGAGTATTGGGAAGACATTCAACCAAAAGCCGATGCGGCGGTTGAGCAATCCGGCGTCTTGAGCGCAACGATTTCATATCAATTCGCATACAAAGACCTGCTTGGCGCGAAAACCCACCCAAGCCCCATGCAGCATTGGGCTGAAACAGTGGATATTCCGCCAGCTCCGGCAATGTTTCTGATTGAAGATGAAACCGGCAGCGGCAAGACCGAGGCGGCATTGATGTTGGCCCACCGCCTCATGCGGGCCAATCACGCCCGCGGAGTCTATGTCGCGCTGCCGACCATGGCAACGGCGAATGCCATGTTCGACCGGCTCGCGGAAAGCTATCGCGGCTTTTTCGCCAGTAATGCGGAGCCATCGTTGGCGTTGGCCCACAGGGCAAAAGACCTGCACCAAGGGTTTCGGGATGCTGTCATGCGCGCCGGCCGGCGTGAAAGCTCGTATGCGAATTTGCACGATGGAGAAGACGAATCAGCCACCACTGCTTCAGCCGCCTGCGCTGAATGGGTCGCTGACGACCGCAGACGCTCGTTTCTGGCCGACGTGGGTGCGGGCAGCATCGATCAGGCGTTGCTGGCGGTTCTTCCAAGCAAGCACCAGTCCTTGCGGCTGCTTGGCCTTATGCGGCGGGTGCTGATACTCGACGAAGTTCATGCCTATGATGCCTATATGCGGCGTGAAATGGAGCGGTTGATCGAGTTTCAGGCCGGGCTGGGCGGTTCGACGGTTTTGCTTTCGGCGACTCTGCCATTGAGCGTCCGTAAACGACTGGCGGCGGCATTCTCCAAAGGTGCAGGGATGGAAGAGACTCTCCGCGATCATGGCATGGAGTATCCATTGGCGACGACCTGGTCTAAAACCTTAACGACAGCAACGCCGATTGCGGGCATGCCGGGCCGGGCGAGGCGACTCCCAGTTCGTTTTCTCCGCACTGCGGCGGAAGCTTATGACGAGGTGGCGCGGGAGGCTCAAGCGGGAAGGGCGGTACTGTACATACGCAATACCGTGGATGATGCGGTCGAAGCGCACCGACAGTTGGCCGGCTTCAATGTCGAAGCGCACCTGTTTCATGCGCGGTATGCGTTATGTGATCGATTACGGCTTGAACAGCGGTTCGTCGGCATGTTCGGCAAAGCAAGCGATGATTCAGACAGGCGCGGTCAAGCACTGGTGGCAACGCAGGTAGTCGAACAATCACTGGATCTGGATTTCGACGCGATGATTACCGATCTCGCGCCGATTGATCTTGTGGTCCAGCGGGCCGGACGGCTCTGGCGGCATGGCTTTCGTCAACGCTCGGGGCGGTTGGAACTGTTGGTCGTCGGCCCGGAGCCGACTATGGATGCGGGCGAGGCCTGGTTTAGCGACGCCTTTCCTAAAGCGGCTTATGTATATAAAGATCATGCCCGACTCTGGCTGACCGCGAGAGTTCTTGGGGAGCGCGGCGTTATTGACAGTCCGGCGGAACTCAGGAAACTCATCGAGGCGGTTTATGGAAATGATGTCGATTTGAAGGTGCCTGAAGGATTGCAGTCAAGTTTCTGGGAAGCGCAGGGCAGAGCCGGCGCGGAGCAAGGGGTCGCGGGCATGAACTTGCTCGCCCTGCAAAACGGATACATCAGGGACGGTGCCCCTTGGGACAGCGATCACCGAATTTCCACCCGGCTCAACGACCTGCCGCAGGTAACGCTTCGCCTTGCGGTAATCGAAGATGGCGACATCAAACCCTATGCCTGCCATCAGGCATCTGACAATCAAATGGAAGATTGGAAAGCTTGGCGTCTCAGCGAAGTGAATGTCTCCGCCAATCGAGTGGGTGGCGAGGCGGCGCCTTCCGAATACTTGGAAAAAGCCAAGCAGGCCAAATCCGGATGGACCAGATTCGACGCGGAAAAAATCCTCGTTTTGCTGCAAGCGACCGACACCAAGGGGAACTGGCTGGGAATGGCGAAATCGCCGAATTCACCACATGGCGACGTACAGGTCAGCTACAGTTTCACTCGTGGACTTGTAATTTCGCCCGCGTGACCCATCAATACAACAGTCTGCGTGTCGCGACGAGGATTGTGCGCCAAACGGAATGCGTTGAGGAAGTGGTCGAGGCCAAGTGGAGTGGGTAAGCTAAGGAATATGCGTAAATCATTCAATCTGATTGGTAATCCTTGGCTTCCGGTTCGGCGGCGAAGCGGAGTTGTCGAATTCATCGAGCCATGGCGGATTGCGGAAGGATTCGATTCCGACCCGTGCGTCGCGTTCGCTTGGCCTCGTCCGGACTTCAACGGCGCCGCGCATGAATTTTTGATCGGCCTGTTGTCCACGGCGGCAACTCCCAAGGATGAAGAAGAATGGGACGAGTGGTGGAATTCGCCGCCGGCGCCCGAAGTGCTTCGTCGGCGGTTTGGCGCGATAGCCCATGCATTTGATCTGGATGGCGGCAGCCCAAGATTCATGCAGGACTTCGATTCGCTCGAAAATGCGAAAACAGAGTCAATCTCGGCGCTTTTGATCGAAACGCCCGGTGCGCAGACTCTCCGCAAAAATTCGGACCTATTCGTAAAACGCGGGGGTATTCCTGTTCTTTCGCGAGCGGCAACGGCCATGGCGTTGTTCACATTGAACGCTTTCGCTCCCTCTGGCGGGGCGGGGCATAGAACCTCGATGCGGGGCGGCGGCCCGATGACGACTCTGGTTAGCGCGGATCGTGCCGGCAGCGGCCCCACGCTTTGGGGGCGGCTCTGGCCGAACGTGGAGACAGTTGAACAGATTAACGCGCGGGCCGATGGTGACTATTTGCTTGAAGATTATCGAAGTATCTTTCCTTGGCTAACGCACACTCGAGTTTCCGACCCGAAAGCTGGAGGGCGCGAGACAACCCCGCGTGACGTTCACCCGCTGCAGGTCTATTGGGGCATGCCTCGGCGAATTAGAGTTGATTTTGAGGAGGCGGCGGGGCGGGAATGCGGCCTGACCGGCGTAAGCGACATTTTGGTCGCGGGGAACTATCGGACCAGGAACTACGGGACCAATTATTCGGATGGATTCGAGCACCCGTTGAGTCCCTACTATCGGCAAAATCCGAAGGACACGCTTTGGTTGCCGGTGCATCCAAAACCGGGCGGGTTGAACTATCGATTGTGGCCGGGTCTTGTTGTCGATGACCGGAACAGGATGCGGCGGACCGCGAAGGTTTTGAGCCATTGGAGGAATGGGGAACGAGCAGAGGTCGCCGCGGGACCCAGTGAGTCCCGGATCCTAGTTTTCGGTTACGACATGGACAACATGAAGGCTCGCGCGTGGGTTGAAGGAGAAATGCCCCTTTGGGTGGTCGCCGGGGAATCTCGTGAATATCTGGATCACTTTATCCAGAGGGCCGTGGCCGGAGCCAGTACGGTCAGCCGTCTGCTGACTGGTGCGATAAAATCCGCGCTGTTCGACAGACCGGGGGACGCGGCGGGCGACTACGGCTTTATCGGGGAGAAGTTCTTTCGCGAAACGGAAGCTGAATTTTATTCCGCGCTTAGCACGGCAATCGCCCAGATCAATTCCGAAAGCGACATTGAGGATCGAACCATAGAGGCAAGGGAGGATTGGGCGCAAGTTATGAGAACCGCGGCATTGCGGCTATTCGATGAACACGCTCCCGGCGAAGGTTTGGAGGACCGAGACATGCATCGCCACGTAAAGGCGCGTTTCCAATTGGCGATAACTTTACGGGGCGGCGGAAAATCTGGTAAATCCCTTTTCGATAGCGACCTTCAAATTCCCTCCCCGGAAACAATTCGGCGGAGAATCGGCAAATCGGAGGCGGCATGACCTCAGAGCAGACATCACGCGGTGGTCAAATCGCATATGAGTGGTGGCGCGCATTGCATCCCTCGGATGGCCGGCAATCAGGATCTTCCAGAGCCGCCATGGCCAGGTTGCGCAGAGCCGCGACGCCCGTGGATGTGATGCTGGAACCGGAGGCGATGCGGCTGATGACGAGACTTCCCCATAGCCGGAAAGATCGTGTAGCGATATTGGCGGGTGTATTGGCATGGGTTCGGGAAGCTGATGATACGCGCGTTGCCCGCGCCATAGGGCGGTCCGCGTTGGAAGACGATCAGTCCGCGCTGGTGTCCGAATCGCGATTTCGCCGGCTATTGCAATCTCAACCCGACGAGCTCTTGAGCTCGATGCGTCGGCTGGTTCACCAGATGAAGGGCCGAGCCAATGTGGCGGATCTGGCCGACGCCATTCTCTATTGGGGGGATTCGGTGAAGGAGAAGTGGATATTCGACTATTACTGTGTGGCTTCCGCCACTCCATCCGCTGAAACCCTCGCTGGATAATCACGAACCTTGCGACAGGATTTTTCTTATGACTGATTTTTTGCAATTGCATCTTCTTACGGCATATGGCCCATCCAATTTGAACCGGGATGACACGGGCCGGCCGAAGAGCGTCTTGTTCGGAGGTGTGCCGCGACTCAGAATTTCTTCTCAGAGTTTGAAGCGTGCCTGGCGGACTTCCACCGTATTTTCGGAACGACTCGACGGACACTTGGCGGCGCGCACGCAGAGAATCGGCGAGCGGGTGCGCGACCGTTTGACCGCAGGCGGCATGACCGAAGATCGGGCGTTGGAGATTGCCCGGGAAATCGCGGGAGTTCTCGGCAAGATAAAAGGCGAAAATGACACGAATTCGACATTTATCGAGCAATTGGCGTTTGTTTCTCCGGAAGAACAGGAAAGAGCGTTTGCCCTCGCCGATAGGGCGCTGGCGAATGACGCTTACGAAGCGCCAACGGCGGATGATATCTTGAATCGCGTGGATGCCGCAGCGGATATAGCCATGTTCGGCCGCATGCTTGCCGACAATCCGAAATTCAACCGCGAAGCCGCAGTGCAGGTAGCCCACGCCATAACCACACATCGCGCCATCGCGGAGGACGACTATTACACGGCTGTCGATGACCTCAAGGCGCAATCCGAACCGGAAGACGCGGGTGCGGGTTTCGTCGGGGTGCAGGAATTCGGGGCAGGCGTGTTCTATTTGTACGTCTGTGTGGATTTGGGTTTGCTGTCGCGCAATTTGGATGAAAACAGGGCGGTTCGCGACGCCAGTTTGTGCGCTCTTGCCGAAGCTGCGGCCACCGTCGCGCCGCGCGGCAAGCAGGCGAGCTTTGCCAGCCGCGCCCGCGCTGTTTATGCCTTGGCGGAAAAAGGTTCGGCCCAACCGCGAAGCCTGGCGGCAGCATTCCTGAAGCCGGTTGGAGGAGAAGATCAGGCCGCGAGTTCGATCGCGTCACTCGAAAAATTTCGAGATCAGCTTGATGCCTCTTACGGTCCTGCCGCGGATGTTTCGTACACAATGAATGTCTGCAAGGACCAAGGTTCGATGAAAGAACTGCTCGAATTCGCGCAGAACTGAATTGATGCGTTTTCTTTTATTTACGCTCTACGCTCCCATGGGCGCATTTGGAGAAATCGCGGTTGGCGAACGGAGGATGAGTTGGGCCAGGCCGGGACGTTCCGCCATACTCGGTTTGGTAGCCGCGGCACTGGGAATCGACCGCGAAGACGAGCTGGCGCAAATGAAATTGGAGTCGTCACTTCACTTCGCCGTCAGAACAGACGCGCCGGGGCGATCGCTGATCGATTATCAGACGGCGCAAGCACCGCAGGCGCGAAAGGGGCGCCGCCACGCGACCCGGCGCGAAGAATTGCAAGACGACCGGCTCAATACCGTGCTTTCTGTTCGAGAGTGGCGGGTTGATGCCTTTCATACCGTGGCGCTTTGGCCGCGCGATGGAGCGAACGTGGAATTGGCGCGCATGGCTGAGAGCTTGAATCACCCGGCGTACGTTCTTTACTTGGGCCGCAAGTCCGCGCCCTTGGGATTGCCCTTGCGGCCGGAAATCGTTCGTGCCGAAACATTTTTGGACGCGTTCAACGGACGTGGGCCGAATCGGGACGAAAAGGATGTTTTAACGGCTTTGGGACGGAGAGCCGCATTCGGGACAGAGATCGCCTTCGATGCCGATGTGCCAATTGAATTGCCGGATTCGCAGATTCAGCGGCGCCGTGATGCGATCGCCAACCGATCGCGTTGGCAATTCATGGACCGCTGGGAGCGGATTATGCTTGTGAACGAATCTGGAGATTAGATTTTGCTTTACTTCTCCCGAGTCAGTCTCAAGAAAGAAGCATCGCTATCCGCGCTTGCTCCGTTGTTGTTGGGCAGTGCTGGAGTCGAATCCGAGTCCCGCCATCCTGCGCATCACTTGGTGTGGTATCTGTTCGCCGATGGTCCGGGGCGGCAAAGAGACTTTCTCTGGCGGGAAACAATCTCGGGTGTTTTTTTGCTGTTGTCATCCCGCCCGCCGAGAGACCCGCACGGATTGTTTGGCATCGAGAAACCAAAGCCCTTCGCGCCCGAACTTAAAACGGGGGATCGCCTGATATTTTCCCTACGGGCCAACCCCGTCGTTCGCCGCCGGGACAACGTGCGCGGACGCTCGGTCAAACATGACGTTGTCATGGACCAACTTCGCACTTACGCACAAGGCAAACGGGCGCGGCATAGACTGGATCTAGTGAGAACCAGCGGGTTAGATTGGCTTAAACGGCAGGGCGACAAGGCGGGCTTTGATTTTCAAGTCGATGACATTTCTGTTGACGGATACTCCACTCATCGTGTTAAGCGCAATACCGGCCCGGCAATGGCGTTTTCCACGATAGACTTCGAGGGTGCGCTGACCGTTACCGATCCGAAACAGCTGCTGACGGCTTTGCCGAAAGGTTTCGGGGCATCCAAGGCGTATGGTTGTGGATTGATGTTGATTCGGCGAGCGTAGAGCATGATCGGCCAAGAGAGTATGGTCACTGAAGTAAGATACGGGCAACCTTCCAGGGAGGCTTCCGAGATTGGACTGGAAAGCGATTAAACAGCGCATCGAAGCTGGCGAAGATCAGAGCACCGAGTTCAAACGTGGTCTCGGTGATCTTTCCGCGCTGGGGAAGGCGATTTGCGCGTTTGCGAATTCCAGCGGCGGGGTTCTCGTCCTGGGTGTGGACGACGAACGGCACATCTGTGGAGTTCGGGAACGTCCCGAAAAGGTTCAAGAACGACTGACATCCTTCCTGCACACGGGTTGCAGTCAGCCTGTAACCGCTTGGGTCGGTCACCACTCCGATGATGGGGGACACGTGTTCTGGGTGGAAGTTCCTTCCCAGCGCGGTTTCGAGCCATTGCGTTGTCGCGGTCGGACCTGGATCAGAAGGGGGAGCAGCAGCGTTGAACCGTCCTCTATGGAACTCCAGGAACTTTTTAATGCGTTCGGATTCGTGCTCACGGAAGAACGGGCGATACAGGGCGCGCCGTCGTCCCATATCGACTACGATGCTTTCCTTGCCTACCTCGACAAACTCGATTTCGACACCTTGAGCGAACCGCAGCCAAGCAGCGAGCAAGACCTCCTAAATCGAGGAGTTCTGGTTGAACTCGGCGGTGAATTGAGAGCAACGCTGTATGGTGTTTTGGCTTTTGGCAAGCATCCCCAGCGCTACACTCAAACGCGCAGTTTCTGCATCGAGTGCGTGGCATACGCGGGGACAGACCGCGCTTCGGAAGTGCTGCAAGCCGCCACGGCCAAAGGTCGGCTAGGCGAACAGGTCGATCGCTCGGTCGGCTGGTTTCTCGGGCTGGGCCGCTTCGAATCCTATGAGAATCTCGTGCGGGAGGATCGCTATTTGTTGCCCCGCGATGCGGTGCGCGAGGCGCTGGTCAATGCCGTCATTCATCGTGACTATGCGATCATTGGATCGACAATCCTGTTTGAAGTGTTTTCTGATCGGGTGGACGTAACCAGTCCAGGTTCGCTTCCGAATCATCTAACCGTCGAACAAGTCATGGCGGGGGCGAATCCGCGAGCCAGAAATGATTCCATGGGCCACCACATGGCCGGCATGGGCTTCATGGAAAGACGGGGCAGGGGATGGCTCATAATGAAAAGGGAGATGAGCGAATTTAACAATACTGAACCGACCCTTGCACAGGATACGGAGAGTTCTTTCGTCCGTGTTTCTTTCCAGCTTGGTGTCGGAGCCGCATAACCGTGTCGTTCGGCATTGCGCCGCCGCGACCCATACCAATCAAGGACCGCGCATCAATCTTGTTTATCGAAAAAGGTCGTCTTGATGTTTTGGACGGCGCGTTCGTCGTGGTGGACCGAACGGGTGTGCGCACACATATTCCCGTAGGTGGATTGGTTTGTCTGATGCTGGAGCCCGGCAGCCGGGTATCTCACGCTGCCGTCGCGCTGGCCGCGCGGGTAGGATGCTTGCTGGTATGGGTTGGCGAAGCCGGCGTCAGGCTCTATTCAGCCGGACAGCCCGGAGGTGCAAGAGCGGATAGATTGCTGCATCAGGCGCGACTTGCGCTGGACGCGGATGCGCGACTCAAGGTGGTCCGAAAAATGTACGACATGCGTTTCGGCGAGCCTGCTCCGCAACGGCGCTCCATCGAGCAATTGCGGGGAATCGAAGGCGCCCGCGTCAAGCGGATGTACCAGGTATTGGCGCGACAGCATGGTGTAAAGTGGAAAGGGAGAAGGTACGACCCCACCAACTGGAGTGCGGGAGACATGGCCAACCAGTGCATTAGCCAGTCTACGGCTTGCCTGTATGGGCTTGCCGAAGCGGCGATACTCGCTGCCGGATATGCTCCCGCAATCGGTTTTCTTCACACTGGAAAACCTCAATCTTTTGTTTACGACGTGGCGGATGTTTTCAAATTTGAAACTGTCGTGCCCGTAGCGTTTCAAATAGCGGCGGAAACCGAGGCAAACAAGAAACCCGCCAGTCTGGACCCCATTGGGGAAGTGAGGCGGCGTTGCCGCGATTCTTTTCGCAAGACTGGACTTCTGAAACGGCTCATTCCGGCGATAGAAGAAATGCTTGCGGCGGGTGGCATGGATCCGCCTGCGCCTCCAGAAGAAGCGCAACCTATTGCCATTGCGGAAGTATCAAGCGGCGATGTTGGTCATCGCGGTTAACAATGCACCCCCGAGGTTGCGAGGCCGTCTTGCGGTCTGGCTGCTTGAAATCCGGGCCGGTGTTTACGTTGGCAGTTATACCAAGCGAATCCGTGAAATGATTTGGGACCAGGTGGTCGACCTGATTGATGATGGAGACGCTATCATGGTTTGGGACGCTGCCTGCGACGCGGGTTATGATTTTGATACCTGTGGTAAAAATCGTCGATGTCCGGTCGTCTTGGACGGCTTCAAATTGGTGAGCTTCCAACCAATCGACGATTACGAATAGTTGAAAGTCCGGATGTGCGCTTGGGTTCACCAAATTCGCAATTTTCTTGATTGCCATAGCTTTCGCCTATTAAGATTTTGCCCCGATCTCTAACAATTTATGTTTATGGATTTTGTTGGTAATTTCCAGAAAGCTGAAAAAGATTAATCTTTTCAGCAGCTTGTAGGAAGTGTGTTCCCCGCATGCGCGGGGATGAACCGAGATTCAGGAAGGCGCGGACGATTTGGAACAGGTGTTCCCCGCATGCGCGGGGATGAACCGCTTGAGCTGATGCTTACGCTCGGGGCCAAGCTGTGTTCCCCGCATGCGCGGGGATGAACCGGTAATCCCGAGATTATCAGTGGCCCCAGAACTGTGTTCCCCGCATGCGCGGGGATGAACCGGCGCTCGGCTGGAGCCACTACCACACGCACGAGTGTTCCCCGCATGCGCGGGGATGAACCGCCCGGGAATCGAGGCGGAAAAATGAGGCAAACGTGTTCCCCGCATGCGCGGGGATGAACCGAGGCCGAGCTCGGCATCCCGCAAATGCTCGCCGTGTTCCCCGCATGCGCGGGGATGAACCGCCGCACCCTTCGCCGCGCCCTGGGTCTTGATTGTGTTCCCCGCATGCGCGGGGATGAACCGGCCAATCTTGCCGGTCTCGACTTTTGTGACCTGTGTTCCCCGCATGCGCGGGGATGAACCGCTCCAAATACTTCGAGTCCTGGGACCGGGTTTGTGTTCCCCGCATGCGCGGGGATGAACCGGCGCAACAAGCCGCGTACATGCGCGAATACCGGTGTTCCCCGCATGCGCGGGGATGAACCGACTCAGGAGGCATGCGCCGACGTACACCGGACGTGTTCCCCGCATGCGCGGGGATGAACCGTGTACAGGGAGAATGCTGCTTCCCTGAGATCGGTGTTCCCCGCATGCGCGGGGATGAACCGAGTCCATTTTAGGGTTTACGGCGGCGCGTGTCGTGTTCCCCGCATGCGCGGGGATGAACCGTGTCAGGCGTGACAACGGAGGAAAAATGGGCGGTGTTCCCCGCATGCGCGGGGATGAACCGAGCAAACACCAACGGCAATTCGAGGAGGGCGTGTGTTCCCCGCATGCGCGGGGATGAACCGCGAATACGCGCTCATGGAGGACATCACGGCGATGTGTTCCCCGCATGCGCGGGGATGAACCGTACCTGTTTGGATCGTACGCGTCGATTTGTTGGTGTTCCCCGCATGCGCGGGGATGAACCGGCTCAGCAGTCTTGATGATGCCTGGTGATGCTGTGTTCCCCGCATGCGCGGGGATGAACCGACGGTGCCGGCTGGTATATCGACGTTGCATTGGTGTTCCCCGCATGCGCGGGGATGAACCGGCCATTTGGCAGGCCATCGGTCAGTACGAGCAGTGTTCCCCGCATGCGCGGGGATGAACCGGATACCACCTGTTTCCGCCTCTTTTCCTGAGGGTGTTCCCCGCATGCGCGGGGATGAACCGGCTCAAGGAGCAACCGGCGGACGTGCAGCGGCGTGTTCCCCGCATGCGCGGGGATGAACCGTAGTATCCGTGCAGCCATCTTTCTTCGTGGTTGTGTTCCCCGCATGCGCGGGGATGAACCGTAACACCAGAACCACAAGTTGAAACAAATGTGGTGTTCCCCGCATGCGCGGGGATGAACCGTGGAGCCAGAGCCGGAGCCAGACCGGGAAATCGTGTTCCCCGCATGCGCGGGGATGAACCGTGGAGCCACAACTGGAGATTACAAAATGAAGAGTGTTCCCCGCATGCGCGGGGATGAACCGGTGTGGAACTGCTCGGGGACGACGCCCTCGTAGTGTTCCCCGCATGCGCGGGGATGAACCGGTACGCTTGTCCATCCGCCTACTCCTAGTGCTGTGTTCCCCGCATGCGCGGGGATGAACCGCGAAAAGAGACAAGACCCATGCCAGCATACCAGTGTTCCCCGCATGCGCGGGGATGAACCGGTACTTACCGACAACCGACAGCCCGCCTTTGCGTGTTCCCCGCATGCGCGGGGATGAACCGCTTTATTAGTGCTTGTCTTCCCACTCCCTGTGGTGTTCCCCGCATGCGCGGGGATGAACCGGCTTCGTTCATCGCGAGAAGAGCTTCCTGGGTGTGTTCCCCGCATGCGCGGGGATGAACCGGGGTCTACGAACAGTGCGATGATTCCCGCCACGTGTTCCCCGCATGCGCGGGGATGAACCGATTGCGCGCCGCGAGCTCGAAATGACGGCAGTGTGTTCCCCGCATGCGCGGGGATGAACCGCGATAGAAGCCGAGTTGCGCTGGACACAGACCGTGTTCCCCGCATGCGCGGGGATGAACCGGTACACCGAATCCTCGTATATCGCGCTGGTGTGTGTTCCCCGCATGCGCGGGGATGAACCCGAATATTTGCTCCGCTGGGAGCGTGTCCTGGCGTGTTCCCCGCATGCGCGGGGATGAACCGTCGGTCGGATGGTCGGCGGCAAGCAGATCGCCGTGTTCCCCGCATGCGCGGGGATGAACCGTATCAGATAGACCTAGAAATTCACGTTCAGGAGTGTTCCCCGCATGCGCGGGGATGAACCGTAGGAGTGAAGCTTTTGCAGCGCGACCGGGAAGTGTTCCCCGCATGCGCGGGGATGAACCGGACATCACGCGGAGCGCGGACATGAACAAAACGTGTTCCCCGCATGCGCGGGGATGAACCGCAAAGACCAATCGGTGATATCGCGGCTGAAAAGTGTTCCCCGCATGCAATTCTCATTTTTGCGCCTCATCCCTCATGTCATACTGCGCGTAGGATGACCCAATTGAGTGCGCCCAGCGCCGTAATGAGGGTTGTTGGACTTTCTTCCTGTTCATAGACCCCGAAGTACGGAAGGAGTATTCTCCGGGCTTGGAGTATCCGCAGTTGAGTGGTTTTTCCGGACCAGGACCATGTGTGCGCAGGAGAAGCTGCCTCGGATGATGAAAGTTGCAAAAGGCAGATCAGGGACGCCTTGGCTCGTTTGCGGGTTGGCGTGCATCGTCACCGCCACCGCGGCGACCGGACTGTTCGCGCCCTGGGGCCAGGTTGCCGGTGGATTGAGTCAGGCTGTGGAACCCGACTACTACCTCTGGGCCTGGCGCCGCGAGGAGGATCTTTCGTTCATCGATCCGAAGCGGGACAAGGTGGCCCTGTGGACCGCCACGATCAATCTCGATCACGACGATTTTGCTATCCAGTACCGGACCAACAAGGTCACTTATCCGAGCGAAGCGGAAATCACGAGCGTTGTTCGCCTCGAAGCTGTCGGAGTCCCCGGCGCCGCGACGACAGCGCGCCTGGCCGATGCGATCATCGCCGTCGGGCGTCCATTCGGGCCGGTGGAACATCAGGTCGATTTCGACGCGAGGCTGTCGCAACGCGACTTCTACCGGCGCTTGCTCGAGGAACTGCGGTCGCGCACCGGCGGCGCAAGGCTGTCGATAACCGCCTTGGCTTCCTGGTGCTTCCACGACGACTGGACCGAAGGGCTTCCGGTCGATGCTGTCGTGCCGATGATCTATCGCATGGGGCCGGAAGGCGGGATCATTCGCCACACGCTGCACGCTGAGCGGAAATTTCCCAATCCCATCTGCGCCGGCAATGTCGGTTATTCCTCCGATGAACCCCTGGCGCCGGTCGACGGCCTGAGCAGGGTGTTTCTGTTCGTTCCTGAACCATGGACGGAACCCCAATTCACAAGACTCGTTCAACAAGTGGAGGCACTGTTATGAAACGATTACTGGGAACAGCGCTTTTGATCCTGGCTTTCGTATGGCCAGCGTCGGCATCCGGACCGTTCTACTACGTAACGGAATTTGTTGACCAGATTGACCGGGACGATGTGATCGCCGGTGATATCCCCTATCGGCTTTCCCGCTACGATGTCGTGTACCCACTGATTGTCTATCTGCATTTGAATGGTCTGTTCACGGATGATCACGCCACCCTCTTCCAGTCGGAGTACACCCCGCCCGACCCGGCCGAAGACTACGAGGAGCAGTTCTGGCGTATGGCGCGTGAAGAAGGCTTTGCGCCACCAGCGGGGTTCGGGACCTGGAAACGGTTTTCCCGCGAAATTACAGACCCAGCCAACCCGGGTGATTCCCACACGATCTCGAACTACGTCCACAACTGCCAGTACGATGCCTTCAAGACTGCCGGGGAAACGCTCTCGGACAGGAAATCGCGATACGGCTCCGGTTCCGTCGAGCTGTCGCGGTGGCTTGAAGCGCAAGTCCAGGTGTTCGCCCAATGCAGTGGCGGAACAGCTTTCGTTCCGCTTGAGGAACCGGCGTCGAACTGGCTGCCATTGGAACAGCACGACCGGCGCTATCAGATCGCCGCCGGCTACTTTTATGACGGTCAGTATCTCGAAGCCGCGTCCCGCTTCGAAGAAATAGGCCAGGACGACGATTCGCCCTGGCAAGACCTTGGCCGCTACCTTGTCGGACGCTCGCTGGCGCGCGAGGCGACCGTCAACGAAAACGAGCGGCTCCGATATCTCAATCTGTCGCTGGATGCCTACCGGGAACTGGCCAATGAACCCGAGTACCTTGCGGCCTTTCCTTCCGTGCCGGGGCAAATCCTCCGCATTCGGACAAGGATCGATTCCGCAGCCGTCCAGAATGAAATCGAACAGCGGATATTCGACGACCCGGCGAGCCTGTCCGCGCAAGACCTGTTCAACTACCGCTACATGAGGCAAAGGCTCAGCCCCACGGACGAAGCGACGGATTACACGCGCTGGGTCTGGTACGCCACGAATGACCAGACCACTCCCGGGGAGGTAGTCGAACAGTGGCGGGCCGAGCAGTCTCCGGCATGGCTGTACATCGCGCTGGCCCGGGCGTCTTCAAGCCTGGACGAATCCACGCTGGCCGAACTCCTGCAGGCGGCGGAGGCGCTCCCCGACGACACACCGGGTCACTTGAATATTCTGCTGCAACGAATCCGAATATCGGGACTTCTGGGCCGAGTGGATTCCGGTCTGCAACTTGCCGAGGAGGCGATCGGCGAAGGTCTCGACAGGTCGTCGGTCAACCGGATTCGTCTCGCGGCGGCCGGAATTTCCCCGACCTGGCCGGACTACTTCCGCTGGGCGTCGCTCCAGCCCCTTTCGCTTCCGTGGACGGACAGCTTCGCTCGCCAACTGCCATCCAACTTTAATCGGATCACGATGGATACCACGCTGTTCAGCTCCGGCGCCATCGATCTGCTGAACTCGTACTTCACTTCCTCGATGATCGAGGAGACCATCGACACACCCGGCTTGAGCGACTATCAACGTGGACGGCTGGCCATCGCGGGATGGACAAAAGCGATGCTCGCCGACGACCTTGAGTCGGCATTGCGGCTCTCGGCCCAGATTCGTCGACACGTCCCGTGGTTGGCTCGCGAGATGGAACAGTTCGAGCAAGGTCAAGACAAGCACTTCGAAGCGGCCAGGATCATCTTCGATTATCCGGCGTTCTCGCCATGGCTGGATCGAGGCGTCGGGCGGACCCACTTTGACAGAACAATTCGCCACGAACGACAAACACCCGACCATGTAACTCTTGAAATAACACGCGGGTGGTGGTGCGCCTCGTCGTACCGTGATCGGACCCGCGACGAGACGCTTCAAAGTCCTCTTTTTTCCCGCTATTCCGATGCGGAACTAGCGGAGATCAGGGATGTTGACGAGTACCGGCAGACAGCGGCAGTCACTTCGTTCGGCCCGCATGTGATTCGCTACGCGAGCGAAAATCTCGATGACCCACGCATTCCTCGCACCCTGCATCGCCTGGTATTCACCACCCGCATTGCCTGCTACAGCGGGAACGGCAATCTCTCCCAGGCGGCGTTTGCCTTGCTGCACGAAAATTTTCCGGACAGTGAGTGGGCGGAGAGGACGCCTTACTGGTATGGTGAACTCGATTGAGAAATCGGCGAGTATCACCAAACCCGACGGACGCCGTAGTTTTCGAAGATCGTTTCGTTTGAGGCCAGCGCCAGATCGCGTGACAAGGCCTGGGCGATCAATACCCTGTCGAAGGGATCACGTAGAGGGCCCGGCAACTACCCTCCCAATGCGCCAGCTCTTCTTCCGGCAAGGGATCGAAGAATTCGTCTCCGAGTTTAATCTGACCTTTCATCGAACCGAACTCGCGCTTGCCCGGCTTTTGCACGCGTTCCAGTCGAGCCACCGGGGTGCCGCTACGGGCGATAATCACGTCTTCTCCCGCTTCCACTTGCGCGAGCAGGCGCGATAGCTTTGTCTTGGCCTCATGGACATTCACTGTAACCATTGTCGTCTCTGCCTTCTATGGTTAGCTAAGAATATGACTAACTGGATTCCCGGTCAAGCCCAACCTGAAATGTGAACCCTGGTCACAATCCGATTTCGCGGACTGTTACAATCGTCCGCCTTCGCAAGATCGGACAGGAACCGGCATCGAATGAAAGACGCACAGGCACGCACTACGTATTTGCATGACTATCGGCCGCCGCCGTTCACCATCGACAGCACCGAACTCGATTTTGACCTGTACGAGACCCACGCGGTGGTGGAGGCGAGACTGCAATTCCGGCGCAATCCGGATTTCAGCGGCGTGGACGAGGACATGCTGGTGCTGCATGGCCGCGAACTCCTGCTGGAAGAATTGCGGCTCGACGAGCGGGTGCTGGAAGCTTCCGATTTCACTCTCGAAGAGGACAGCCTGCGGATTCCGAAGTTGCGTTCGCTGGCGTCCGGCGGCGCCGACCGCTTCACGCTCTATTGCCGCACCCGGATCGAGCCGCAAAACAATACCGCCCTGGAAGGCTTGTACAA
>JAJDVS010000004.1 GCA_022825945.1 Pseudomonadales bacterium | reverse complement strand
TATCAAAGCGTTTTTGACGGCGAATGGGAGCTGCGCGACCCGCGCAACGCCCGCGAGCCGGGCAAAGGCGCAGTGCCGCGCGCGCTGCTGCGCTGGTCGTCATGGGCGGACGCACTGAACGGCGAACGACTGGTCAACTGGGTGCGCGAGGAGGTTTTCCCCTTCCACGCCGAACTCGCGCAAAACGGCGCGACGGACTTCATGGACGGCGCGAGACTGGTGATCGACGAGCCGACCGTGTTGGCGCAAGTGGTCAGCCAGTTGAACGATCTGCATCTCGACCGAGTGGATGCGGACACCAAGGGCGACCTGTTTGAGCATGTGCTCCGCCAAATCCGGCAGGCGGGCGAACTGGGACAGTTCCGCACGCCGCGCCATGTCATCCGCGCTCTGGTTCAACTGGTTGATCCCCGCATTGGCGAGACCATTTACGACCCCGCGGCCGGCACCGCAGGCTTCCTGGTCGGCGCATGGGACCATATCCGGCTCGCCAACTCGTCCCCCGAGGGCATCGAAGAGATCGATGCCGACGGCAAATCGATCCGGCGCGGACTCGGCGACACGCTTAGCCGCGACGCGGTGAAGCAGTTGCGCGAGGATACCTTCTACGGCGCCGACGTGGACCCGCAGATGGTGCGCCTCGCCACGATGAACCTTACGTTGCGCGGGTTGGACCATGTGCGCATCCTGCGTCGCGACGCGCTGACTCGCTCGCTCGACCGCGCCGCGAAAACGGACCTCGGCCTTCCAACCGAAGGATTCGACGTCATTCTCGCCAATCCGCCGTTCTCCGAGCGGCTGGACAAGGATCGCATCGTCGAGGACGTAAAAATCGGCAAAACGGCGCAGACTGAACTACTATTTCTGCAATACATGTTGAATCAGTTGAAGGAGGGCGGCCGCTGTGGCGTAGTGGTTCCCGAGGGCGTGCTGTTCGGCTCCACCGGCGCCCACAAGGAACTGCGGCGCAGGCTGATCGAGAACAATACCGTCGAGGCGGTACTGTCCCTGCCGGGCGGCGTGTTCAACCCCTATTCCGGGGTGAAGACTTCGGTGCTCGTTTTCCGCAAGGGCGGCCAAACGCAACAAGTGATGTTCCTGCACGCCGACAACGACGGGTTCAAGCTCGACGCCAACCACGACCAGCCGGTGGCCGAAGACGACTTGCCCGCGTTGATAGATGCGTTCAAGGACAGGGACGTCAAGTTCGACGAATGGTGTCGGCACGATGCGGATATAGAGTGGACGGAGAATTGGTGGTTCGCGGACGCAGACGCCATTCGCGAGACCGAATTCAACTTTAGCGCCAACCGGCATCGCCCACTAAGTCGAGCGAAAGTGGAGTATCGCGACCCGCTGGAGCTTCTGGAGGAGTTGCGAGGTATCGAGACAGAGATTCTGAACGAGATTGATGCGTTAACTGAGGCTGTGCAAGAGGCAATTGCGGAATGAGTACCTATCCCATCTTGCGGCTTGGAGATGTGGCAAATGTGGTCGCCGGCGATCCGGCGCCTCAAGACCCCGGAGCCTTTGCACGAGAGGGACCCCTATTTGTACGGATGCAGGATGTTGGTCGCCATCACCGTCAATCGGCACTTGCCGACTCCTCGGATCGACTCAGCGCAGAGTGGGTCGCTCGAAACCGTCTTCGGTTGTTCCCCAGAGACAGCATCCTGATACCTAAGAGCGGCGCATCGGTTAATCTGAATCACCGGGCAAAGCTGGCCACTGAAGCGTATGTTGTCAGCCATCTTGCTGTTGTGATTCCAGACCGCACGAGGATAGACCCCGATTATCTCTATTGGTGGTCCGCAAGTTACGATCCTAGAGGGCAGGCACAGGTGACGAGTCTGCCATCCCTCAAGTTATCAACGTTGAAGTCCGCGAACGTGCCAGTTCCACCGCTCGACGATCAGCAGCGGATCGTCGCTATTCTGAACCGGGCTGCGAAGATTGAGCGGCTGCGAAGGCAGGCCCAAGAGTTGCTCCGGGAACTCATTCCAGCCCTGTTCGTCAGGATGTTCGGTGGGCAAGACGAACTGGGCGTTAGGTATCCTTGCGTGCCACTTCGAGAAGTCGCTGAGATAGGATCGGGAGTAACCAAAGGTCGAAGGATAGAGGCGGCCGATGCGATTGAAGTGCCTTATCTCCGTGTTGCGAATGTACAAGATGGATTCCTTAATCTCGACGAGATAAAAGCCATCACGATCCGACGTGGCGAAGAGCAAAAATATGCGCTCGCTCCAGGCGATCTTGTTATGACCGAGGGCGGCGACCCAGACAAGCTGGGACGCGCTGCGGTTTGGAATGGTGAACTTGGCTACTGCGCTCACCAAAACCATGTGTTTCGTGTTCGACCTCATGCTGACGTAGTGCTGACCGACTATCTAAGGGATGTGGCTGGCAGTGCCTATGGCAAAGCATATTTTCTGTCGGTTGCCAAGCGAACGACAGGAATCGCAAGTATAAACAAGACCCAGCTTGGTGGCTTTCCCGTTCCGGTGCCACCTATGGAATTACAAGTGCTTTACACCAAGATTGTAGCGACTATTAACCAAATCGCCTCGATCTTTGAAGCCGCAGCGGGCAATACTGCAGCACTAAACTCTTCTCTCGTGTCTCAACTTTTGGAGTCCGACTCATGATCGATGTACTAGGGCTAGGAGAGCCGGCAGCCAAACTTGACAGACGGTGGTGCCTCTATGACCAATGAACCTAAGTTCGCGTCTATCGGCGACGAGACCGACGACATTGAGGTCCGTCTCAGCTACAGAATCGTGGAGTTGTTTTCCGAAGGCTTATACACAAGTCCGAATAAGGCTGTCGAGGAACTTGTTGCCAATTCCTTTGATGCCGGAGCTCAGGCCGTCCATGTATTGCTCTCGTCGAACTTGCACGATCAGGATGCAACGATCGCAGTGTTCGACGATGGCGAAGGTATGGATCAAAATGGCCTCAAACGCCACTGGCTCATTGGCATCAGCAACAAACGAAGACTCTCTGAACTCCCGAAGGGTAGACAACAGATCGGGAAATTCGGGATAGGAAAACTGGCCACATATGTGCTAGCCAATCGGCTTACACACATCAGCAAGTGCGGGGACAAGTACTACTCGACTTCCATGGATTACAGTTCTATCGACCGACGCGTCGGGCAAGAGGTAGAGCCGAAGGCTCCAATAAAGCTCGCGCTTAGAGAGTTAACTCAAGCACAGGCAAAGCAGGCCGTCGAGCCATGGACCGAAACAAAAGCATTCAAGGCGACAAAGGCCACGTTATTCGGACAAAAAAGTCCGGAATCCTGGACTCTCAGTATCATGTCGTCGCTCAAGCCTAAGGTGCATGAGATCAAGTCGGGTACTCTCGGATGGGTTCTGCGCACTGCTCTTCCCCTCCGCCCCGACTTCGAAATCTCGCTGAACGGCCAGAGATTGAAATCCAGTAAAGCAGACAAGGGCCTTCTCCAACGATGGATTCTTGGCAAGGATTTGGTCGAACTACCCAGGCCAAGCCCCAAGCCAATCACCGACTCCGAAGACGTGAATGTCGCCGAATCCAGTGAACATCGTTTTGGACTCGACGTTCACGGGCTCGGGCGTATTACTGGGTATGTAGAGGCATACAAGGATCTCTTAACCGGTAAGTCGGATGAGATTGGCCGGAGTCACGGATTCTTCGTCTATGTGTTTGGTCGGCTCCTCAACGTTGATGACGGACACTTCGGTATATCTCCGGATGAATTGAGACATGGCACATTCGGGCGGTTTCGTCTTGTGGTCCATATAGATGGATTGGACGAAGAGCTCCGTTCGAATCGGGAAGGAATCGGCGAAGGGCCGGTGCTGGAAAAGACCCAGGACGTGCTACGGTCAATCTTCAACGCCGTACGTCCAACAATCGAGACACATGATAGGGATGAGACACCGGGAGCAAAATTGGCTCGAGTGCTGGCAGCTAGTCCTGCCAGTTTATCTCGCCGGCCAATAGTCGATTTGTCACGAGCGGTTGTGACGGGTAAAAGCGAGTCCCGCTATTTGATCGTCCCAGACTGCGAGACGGAGGAGGATAAAGAAGCATTCCTTACCGATCTTGAGAGTCGAGCCGCCGACGAGGCAGATCGATTCATTACTGGTGTCGAGATCGTTTTCGAAGGATCGTCGCGCGATGGAATTGCCAGATTCGATACACAATCGGGCGTTTTACATCTGAATGCCTGGCATCCTTTTATCGCAACTTTCCACGATGAGTTCACAAACAAGCGGCTCGGCCAGCCATTGGAATTACTGGCAATGGCCGAAGTTCTTACCGAGGCTCATCTCCATGTAATTGGTGTCGAGAAGTCAAAAATGGAAGACTTTCTTTCGGCGCGTGACCAACTCTTGAGAAACCTCACGAGTGAATCAGGCCGGCAGAGCTCTTTGTCCCTGGCTAACGCACTCCAAGAGGCGCGCAATAGCCCAGATCGCCTAGAAAAGGCCGTCTGTGACGCATTTCGAAGCCTCGGATTCGACGTGACTCCCCTGGGGCAAAAAGGAGAGCCGGATGGTGTGGCATCCGCCCATTTATCTGCAGATGAGCAAGGATCTCCCCGCAGCTACAAAGTGTGTCTGGAGGCAAAAAGCAAGGAAAAGTCTGGCGCGACAGTTTCAGCAAAGGGTGTCGGTATCGCCACCGTCATTCAACATCGAGACAAACACGAGTGCGAGCATGCAGTGGTTATCGGTCCGGCCTTCCAAACGTCCAGCGGCAATGACTCTGCATTGGGAAAGCATATTCAGGACGACCGCCAAAAATCGGCTGCCACCGGAAAACCTCGAACTATCACCCTCATTACCGTGGACGACCTTGCCAAGCTCGTACGCCTTCGCCCAGTGAAGCAAATTGGTCTTCAGAAGCTTCGGGGGTTGTTCCAGCAATGCAGTCTTCCAGACGAGAGCGCAAGATGGGTGGAAGAAATTCGCGAAACAGTCGTGGAGAAGCCTCCCTATAGCAAGATCGTCGGGGCAATTGAGACACTACAGAAGAAATACAAGAAAGCATCTGTAAGCTACTCTTCGCTTCGTGTCCAACTATCGCACATGAACCCTGCTGTCGAATACGAGACAGATGAGGAACTCTCAGATCTCTGTAAGGGAATGGCTCAAATGGCGTCGGTCGCCATGTTCGCAAGTGCGAATACGGTTGAGCTTGACCAAAGTGCGGATAACGTGGTCACTGCCATTGAGGCGGCAATGCAAGACTATCCACCGGAAGAAAGATGAAATGATGAGTCAGTCGATGAAAGCACCCCACGAAAAAAGTTTCTACGAAATCCTTGGACGTGACTCAGTTCATCCATTTCCTGCACGGATGGCGCCGGGTCTTGCACTCGATGTAGTTGCGGAATGCCGAAGGCCGCTACGAGTTTTGGACCCAATGTCAGGATCGGGTACCGTGCTCGCCGTCGCGCACTCTAAAGGCCATCATGTTGTGGGTGTCGATCTCGACCCTCTTGCGGTACTTATTTCGAAAGTCTGGACTACCGCCATCGATACAGATGCCGTTAAGGATTCAGCCGCTACGGTGCTAGAACACGCGCGACAAAAGTTCAACACGATGTCGACACGAAACGCATATCCTATGAATGCGGACTTGGAAACCCGTCAGTTCACAAGATACTGGTTTGACAATAACGCTCGACGACAACTGACGTCACTCGCCGACGCCATAAATCAGATTCAGGAAATCACAATTCGAGATGCGCTTTGGTGCGCCTTCTCCAGGCTTATCATCAGCAAGCAATCCGGTGCATCGTTGGCAATGGACCTCTCGCATAGCCGACCACACCGGAAGTTCAAACGAGCGCCTGTAAAACCCTTTGACAAGTTTCTAGCCGCCGTGGACCGCGTCACTACAAACTGCATTGATAGTAAACGTCAGACCAAGAGCCCCGCAGCGCACGTGGATGAGGGAGATGCTCGACGCCTTGAACTCAAGGATAGGTCTATCGACATGGTCATTACATCCCCTCCGTATTTGAACGCAATCGATTACTTGCGGTGCAGCAAGTTTTCGTTAGTGTGGATGGGATACACCGTCGGTAAACTTCGCAGCCTGCGGTCCACGTCAGTGGGCACCGAGGTCGGCCTGGATGCGCGCGACGATAAAGAAATCCAGAAAATCCTGTCTGACTTGGAGCTTCAGCCAAAACTACAGGCACGACAGGAAGCCATGCTCGCTCGATACATCTATGACATGCGACTCGCCATTGGCGAAACTTCCCGCGTCCTTGCTGCCGGCGGGAAGGCGGTATACGTGGTTGGGGAGAATACGATACGCGGAACGTTTATTCGCAATGCGATGATCGTGGAGAGGGTCGCCAGCATCACGGGGCTTCGCTGCACTGCGCGCCGGTCCCGAAAGCTCCCGGCGAATCGCCGTTACTTGCCTCCCCCGTCGAAACAGACTGTAACGGCAACCCTTGATAATCGACTGCGCCGCGAAGTCATACTTACATTTCGAAAGGTGGAATAGCTCGGGATGTACGCACCCGCAGATGTTTATCACATCACCGTCGGCAACCAGCGCTCGAACAAGGCACTAGTAACGACCGATGTGTCAAAGCCGTCCATCTGTCTTATGGCCCTGCACCATCCTAGGGTAATCCTAATTGCATGGGATCACCGGCGACGTTGGTGGGACTGATTGCTCCAAAAGCAAGTCTATTTTGTCTTCGACTTCAGGGTTTCCGCACACGCCACCTCTTGGTGCCGCCCATATTCTTCACTGTTCCACCAATACCGGCTTTTCGCATCGCTTTGACAGCGGATCCCATATCCTTTTGTGGAACTTGCAGTACCTTCTGCGGTGCGCGGCTACTCTTCAGGCGGTTCGCAGCCGTGGTCAGACCCGCAGCAGTTCCGCTGCGTTCAACCTCTGTGGCTCGTCCGCCTCCCTTTGTCAGCGCATCGAGGCGTTTGTTCCCTCTTAAAGGCACTTCTGTTCGTCCTCCGCGACCAGCTGCTCGATTTTTCGCATTGCGATGTGACTTTGATTCCGACATCTCAAGAAATCCTCGTAAAGTACGACTACAATGCCCGGAACTGCGAAATCACGGGCGCTCGGTTACCACATGTTGGGGTGGATAGCTGAAAATCAACCTTTATTTAGTGTTTTCTGCGTGGCGCGATGCTTACCTCAACAAATCGCGCTAACATGCGGGATGATATGCATTACAAAGGATTTTCCCATGAAGTACGTAGATGGTTTTCTAACCCCTGTTCCCAACGACAACAAGGAAGCATTCCTGGGCGCCGCCCGCCGGGCGGCGAAAGTCTTCCTGGAACACGGGGCGCTTGAGTACGTCGATAGCTGGGGCGTCGATGTGCCCTACGGCAAAAAGACCTCGTTTCCCCGCGCGGTGGAATTGCAGGAGAACGAAACCGTCTGCTTTTCCTGGATCGTCTGGGAGTCGAAGGAAGTCCGGGACGCCGGCATGGCGAAGGTGAGGCAGGATCCGCGAATGCATCCCGACCAGCTTGAAGTTCCTTTCGATCAGATTTTCGATCATTCGCGCATGATCGTCGGCTGCTTCGAGATGGTGGCGCACACCAGGGCCGAATAGCGCAAAGCGCCTGCGAAACAAGGAATCCATTCTTGCTGGCAGGCTTTCGAGGCGGCCCGCCGCACAAGCCGCCAACAGCCCGAATTTGCTAGAATCCGCGGCGCTGCCCCTCAATTGCCGCCGCCATGCTCCGCTGTTTTCATTGCACACTGATGCTGTTGCTCGCATCCTTGCCCGCCCTCGCCGGGGAACAGCCGCATTTCACCCTGCTCACTTCCGGCGGCAAGCAGCTTCACATCGTCAGCGAATTGTCGCCACTGGCACTCAACCGCATCCACAGTTGGCGGCTGTATCTGACGGATGCTGATGGTGCGCCCGTTAGCGGCGCGGACATCAGCATCACCGGGGGCATGCCCGACCATGACCACGGCCTGCCGACCCGGCCGCGGCTGACCGGCGAGCCGGAGCCCGGGGCCTATCTGCTGGAAGGCCTTCGCTTTCACATGCCGGGGCGCTGGCGGATGCACTTCAGCATTGCGCTGGATGGAGACCCGGACAGCGCAAGCCTCGAATTCGAACTGTGAGCAAGACCCCTGCTGTTGTCGGCGCTCTGGCGCTGGCGGGCCTGTTGATCTGGCTGCTGGCGCCGGCGCCCCTTCCCGAGCGCTGGAGCGATTCGGAAACCGCCTTGATTGCCTCGCTCTCACTCAGCGCCCTGCCTACCCTGGCCCCGGACCCGGGCAATGCGGTGGCCGATGACGAACGCGCGGCGAGGCTGGGCCACCGGCTGTTCTTCGATGCCCGGATCAGTTCCAACGGCGCGGTTTCCTGCGCCCACTGTCATCGTCCGGAACTTGCCTTCAGCGACGGCCTGCCCATTGCCGTGGGGACCGGGGTGGGCCAGAGAAACACGCCTGGCCTGATCGGCATTGCCTACAGTCCCTGGTTCTACTGGGACGGCCGCCGGGACAGCCAATGGGCCCAGGCCCTGGCGCCGCTGGAAACCCATTTTGAACAGGGCGCGGGCCGCGGCGCGGTGGCAAGGCTGCTTGCGGAAGATTCCGCTTACCGGGCGATGTATCGGGAATTGTTCGGGGAATTGCCCCCGGCAGAGCAGATTCCCCGGCATGCATCACCCGGGGGAAATGAGGCGGCGCAGTCCCAGTGGCGCAGTCTCGACCCTGCCCTGCAAGCCAGCATCGATACCGTTTTCGCCAATGCCGGCAAAGCCCTTGCGGCGTACCAGCGCAAGCTCATGCCGGGGCGGGGGCGTTTTGACGACTACGCCGACCGGGTGGCGCAGGACGGCGCCGTGCGGCAGGATGATTTGCTGAGCCGGGACGAACTCGAGGGCCTGCGGCTGTTCATCGACGAGGCGCAATGCGTCAACTGCCACAATGGCCCGCTGTTGAGCAATCACGACTTCCACAATACCGGCATTCTTCCTGTCGCCGGACAAATGCCTTCCATGGGCCGCTTCGACGGCGTGGAAGAGGCGCGGCGGGATGCCTTCAACTGTCTGGGCGAATTCAGCGACGCGGCGCCGGGCCAGTGCCTGGAACTGCGCTTCGCCAGGGACGATAGCGAACTTGCCGGGGCCCACAAGACTCCCAGCCTGCGCAATGTGGTCCGCACCGCTCCCTACATGCACACCGGCGCCTTCGCCACTCTGGCGGAAGTGCTGGAACACTACAATGAAGCGCCGGTGGCCATGCTCGGCCACAACGAGGCCAAACCGCTTGGCCTGTCGCGCCGGAAACTGCGCCGGCTCGAAGCCTTTCTGCGCAGCCTCGACGCGCCGCCCGACACTGCGCCGCAATGGCTGGCGCCCCCGGGGGCGCGGCGATAGCGAATTTTCGCTTTCGCGAATTCCTGCGGCGCAGGCGCCTAGGTATTCTCTGAAAAATTCCATCCATGGAATTTTTCATTGTCGCAAAACAAAAGCGTGGTTTTGTTTTGCTCACGGGAAGCTCTGACTTGATCAGAGCTTCCCTAGTTTTTCTTATCGCGACTCAAACAAAACAGTATTGGACAGCCTTCCCGGTCTGGGCCAACCTGTATCCATCGCTGGTTGATCAACCCCACACAAGAATTCCGAACGGTTGGCAGAACGCTAGCGAAGAAGTCTGGCGCAAGAACCAGACGATTTATCCCGAAGGACCGGAATTGCGGGGAGCGGATTCTGCCAGCAGACGCCGCTCCCCGCGGCTTGTTTGAGAAACTCGTGCCGGATTGGAGTCCTTCATACTGCATCCAGTCGCAGGATCTCCCCAGGAGCCTGCGCCGCAGGAATTCGCGAAAGCGAAAATTCGCTATCGCCATGCCCTTGGCCGATCAATTGAGGCGAATATTGGTGGATATTCAACGAAATTGGGCGGCCAAGGGCGTGGATGAGAGCGGATTTGCAGCCGTGAATTCCTACGGCGCAGGCTCCCAGGATTACTTGGTGGAGATTGGAGAGGATGGAAGCCGCCGGTTTTCCCGGGGGCCGCAACGTGTAACAATGCGGTTCCCGTTGCCCATCCCTGTTGGGCTTCCGCAAAACCGGAACCGGACCCGCTGCCTCATGCCTGTTACCCTGCGCCAGCTTCGTTACTTCAAGGCGGTTGTCGAGAACGGCTCCTTCGCCAGGGCTGCGGAGAGCGTTTTTGTCTCCCAGCCGGCGCTTTCGCTGCAGGTGCGCGAGTTGGAAACCACCCTGGGCTGGCCGCTGTTCAAGCGTGACAGCCACGGCGTGGCGCTTACCGCGCTTGGCCGCGAGGCGCATGAGCAGGCGCTGCGGGTGCTCGATGAAGCCCTGCTGCTCGAAACCATGGGCAAGCGTTTCAACGAAGGGCCATTCCGTATCTCCCTCGGCATTGTCTCGACTCTGGCGTCCTATCTCATTGGCGGCCTGACGGAAGAATTGCGGGACGCCGCCGAGCGAATCGACTTCTCCCTGTGCGAGGCCACCACCAATCAACTGCTGAACAAGCTGCTCGGCGGCCACCTCGATGCGGCGATCATTTCATTGCCCGTGGGCAAGCTCGAACTGACCGAGCAGGAACTGTTCGAGGACCCGCTGCTGCTCGCGGGAAGCGCATCGAGGCTGGCGGCATTCCGTAATCTGGCGGATGGCCTCAAGGCGGAAAGCCTGGCCATGTCCGACCTTGGTCCCCTGCTCGCGCTCAATGAAGGGCATTGTCTAGGCGACCAGTTACTCGGCGCCTGCGCCAAAAGCAATCTGGAAGACGTGCATCGGGACCTGCAATCGCTGGGCAGCCTCGCCCAGCTTGCCGGCGCCGACGCCGGCCTGACCCTGATTCCCGCCACCGCGGCGGCGTTCGAGCGGGCGGCCTCCCCCGATCTCCATTTTCTGCGGCTGGCGCGACCGGAACCGAGACGGCGCATCGGTCTGGTGTACCGGGTGGCTTTTCACGATCAGCGCTGGATCGAGCCCATGGGCGAAGCGGCGGCCCGGGTGGGCAAGCGTCTGATTGAAGACGGGCTGGCCCTGCTGGAATGATTTTCCCTACACTACGGCAAGGCAAACACCCAGATCGAACCTCCCTGTGGCACGTAAAAGCTGGCGCCGCGAACGCGATTGATCGAGTTCTGTTCGCGCTCGGCGTCCACTCCCCAGCCGCTCTGGACCGCGATGTACTGCCTGCCGTCGATGGCGAAGGACACCGGCACCCCGGTGATTCCCGAACTGGTGGGATAGCGCCAGAGGATTTCCCCGCTGCCGGCGTCGAAGGCGCGGAAGTAGCGGTCATTGGTGCCCCCCATGAACACCAGCCCGCCGGCGGTGGCGAGCACCGGCCCCCAGTTGTGGCTTTCGAAGGTGGCGGTCCACACTTCCTCGCCGGTGTCCACGTTCCAGGCCTGGAGTTCGCCGATATGCTCGGCGCCTTCGCGGATGAGGAAGCCGCCGTTGTCGGTCTCGCCGCGGCCGGTGAAGGTGCGGCCGGGAACGTACCGGGCCTCTTCTCCCACCAGGCTGGAACAGACGTTTTCATTGGCGGGGATGAACAGCAGCCGGGTCGCCGGATTGAATGCCGCGGGAGGCCAGTCCTTGCCGCCCCACAGGGAGGGGCAGAAATCCGCCTGGTAGTCGATGCCGGGCTTCTTGCTCATGTCGTATTCCGGGCGGCCGGTTTGCGGGTCGATGCTGGTGAACACGTCCTGGTAGACATAGGGCCAGGCATCGACGAAGCCGATGGCGCCGGCGCCGCGGTCGAGAAACCAGAGATAGCCGTTGCGGCCCGGATGCACCATGCCGCGGATCGTGCCGCCATCGCGCTCGAAATCGATCAGCAGGGGCGCCGAGACTTCGTCCCAGTCCCAGGAATCGTTCCAGTGGTATTGATGATGGGCGCGCAACTCGCCGCTGCCGGCGTCGAGAGCGATCACCGAGGTGGCGTAGAGATTGTCCCCGGGTCTGGCGTCGCCGGTCCAGGGGCCGCCGTTGCCCGTGCCCCAGTAGGTGAGATTCAGCTCCGGGTCATAAGAGCCGGTAAGCCAGACGGGAACGCCGCCGGTTTGCCAGGAATCTCCGGGCCAGGATTCCGAACCGGGTTCCCCCGGCGCGGGGATGGTGTAGGTCTTCCAGGCTTCTTCGCCGGTCATGGCGTCATAGGCGGCGACAAAGCCCCGGATGCCCCATTCGCCGCCGGAAACCCCCACCATGATCTTGCCGTCGGTGGCCAGGGGCGCCAGGGTCATGTAGTAGCCGTTGTGGTAATCCTCCACGGGAACTTCCCAGATGAGTTCGCCGGTGAGCGCGTCGAGGCTGACCAGATAGGCGTCCACCGTGGCCATGTAGACCCGTTCTCCGTACAGGGCGACGCCGCGATTGGTGGGATGCATCTGCTGGAGGTCGTCGGGCAGGAAGCGCGCGTAGCGCCAGATCAACTCGCCGGTGGCGGCGTTCAGCGCGAGTACGTGATTCTGGGGCGTGGTGACATACATGTAGCCGTCGTTGACGATGGGCGGCGCCTGATGGCCTTCCCGCAGACCCGTGGCGAAACTCCAGACGAGTTCGAGTTGCCCCACATTGCCCGCGTCGATCTGGTCGAGGCTGCTGTAGCCGTGGGAATCGTAGCCGCCACGGTACATGAGCCAGTTGTGCGGCTCCGGGTTGAGCAGCCGCTCACTGGAAACCGGATGGTATGGCGGCAGGTCCTGGGCTGCGGCGGAACCCCAGGCAAGCATTCCGCAAACGAGCAACAACCTGATTTCATCGAACATGATCCACCTCATTCAGAAAGCCTGCTGAAAGCCCACCCGGCCGCGAAAGGGGCCGGCGACGCGGATCGCGCCATCGGCGATTTCCAGCGGCAGCATCGCCAGGGGCCGGGGCGCCGGGCCGCCCACCACGCGGCCGCCGTCATAGATGTCGAACTGGGATTCGTGGCAGGGGCAGGCCATGCGCAACTGTTCTTCATCCCAATCGAAGACATCGCAGCCGGTATGGGTGCAGACCGCCGAATAGGCGACGATACCGCCGGCGGCATTGGCCTGGAAACGCGGCGCAAGCTCCTCTGGATCGATTCGCGTGAGCATGACCCGGTTGAGCCGGGAGCCATCGCGCAGCACACCGCTGGCCGGATCCCTGGCGAGGGCGGCAACGGGTCTGGCGTGGAGTTCGATAAGGTTCGGTCGAACCACTTCGCCCAGGCCCGGGCCTTCATCGAAAACGAGTTCATCGCCGGCCTGGGGACGCATGCGGTTGGGCGGCTGGGCTCGCAATTGCGGCGCCACGGTCACGGCGCCCACGAGTCCAAGCAGGGAACGGCGGCTGAGCTTGCCAGAGGATGCGCCGGTCACGAATCGCCTCTTGAGACCACAAATGCAATGCCGGAAACTTAGCAAAGCCGCCGGCCCGCGGCAAATGGGGAGCTATCATGCAGCCTGTCATCCTGCGCGGAGCGAAGCGCAGTCGCAGGATCTCCCTGGCGGAGCCACTGCCTGAGATTCTGCGACTGCGCCTTGCTCCGCGCAGAATGACAGAATGAACATTGCAGCGGATTCGAACTACGAATCGAGCAGAGACCAGAGCCTGTGGGGCGTGGCGGGCATGTCCACATGCTCCACGCCGTGGTCGGCAAGGGCATTGGCGATGGCGTTCATGATCGCCGGCGGCGCGCCGATGGCGCCTGCCTCGCCGGCGCCCTTGATACCCAGCGGATTGGTTTCGCAGCGCACCAGATGCAGGGAAAAATCGAAATCCGGGCAATCGTCCGCCCGGGGCATGGCGTAGTCCATGAAGCTTGCGCTGAGCAACTGCCCGGAATCCGGATCGTAATGGCAATCCTCAAGCAGGGCCTGGCCCAGCCCCTGGACGATGCCGCCATGAACCTGGCCCCGCAGCAGATTGGGATTGATCACCTGGCCGAAATCGTCCACCACCACATAGTTGACGAGTTCGAGCCTGCCGGTATCCGGGTCAATTTCCAGCTCGACCACATGGACGCCATTGGGATAGGTGGGCTGATCCGGCGCGAAACCGTCGGTTTCGTCAAAGGACGCACCGCCATCGGCGGGCGCGGCCCGGGCGGCGACTTCGGCAAAGCCAAGGCCGCGGTCGGTACCGGCGACCTGGAATCTGCCGGCGGCAAAGCGAATGTCGGCTTCCGCCGCCTCCAGCATTTCCGCAGCTTCCTTCCCGGCGGCGGCAATCAGTTTTCCAGCGCAGGCGGCGATTGCCGCCCCGCCCACGGGAACCGAACGCGAACCCATGGTGCCGCCGCCGCTGGCAATGGCGTCGGAATCGCCCTGGACGATGCTGACCCGCTCCGGGTCGATGCCAAGGGATTCGCAGAGAATCTGCCGGAAGGCGGTTTCGTGCCCCTGGCCATTGGACAGGGTGCCGATGAACAAGGTCACGCCGCCGTCGCCTGCAACCTGCAGCCGGGCCTGCTCGGGCTGCCCTCCGGCGCAGCGTTCCACATAGCTGGCCATGCCGATGCCGCGCAGCTTGCCGGCCCGCTTCGCGCCGGCGCGTCGTGCCGCAAAACTTTTCCAGCCCGATTTTTCCAGCGCGAGTTCGAGAATCTTCGGAAAATCACCGCTGTCGTAGCGCGAGCCCAGGGCGGTTTCGAAGGGCATTTCGGCCGCGGTGATGAGGTTGCGGCGGCGGATTTCCCCCGGGGACACGCCAAGCCGCCCGGCGGCGACATCCATCAGCCGCTCGATGGCGTAAATCGCCTCGGGCCGCCCGGCGCCGCGGTAGGCGTCCACCGGCGCGGTATTGGTGAAAACGCCTTGCATGCGCACATGGGCGGCGGGTATGCGGTAGCAGCCCGTAAGCATGGCCGCCCCGGCCGACGAAGCGACAAAAGGCGCGAAGGAGGACAGGCTTGCGCCGAGATTGGCCACGGTGGAAACGCGCAGTCCCGTCATGCGCAACTCGGCGTCGAAGGCGGCTTCGAGCCGGGTCACGTGGTCCCGGCCGTGACTGTCGCTGAGAAAGGATTCGCCCCGCTCCGCCACCCATTTCACCGGCCGGCCGAGTTCCCGAGCGGCATGCAGCGTGGCGACATATTCCGGGTAGCAGAATATCTTGGCGCCAAAACCGCCGCCCACGTCCCGGCAGATCACGCGCATGTCTTCCATGGCGCAATGGAACACGTGCCGGGTCAGCAGGAAGCGCATGATATGCACACCCTGGCAGGAAACCTGCAGGACCATGCGACCGTCCTCCAGCGCCGCGATACAGCCCCGGGGCTCCATGGTGTTTGGGGCAAGCCGGTTATTGACGAGTTCGAGCTCGACCCGGTGCGGCGCATGGGCGAAAGCCTCCGCCACGGCGCCGGCATCGCCCGTGCGCCAGTCGAAGCAGCGATTGTCCGGGGCGTCGTCCCACAGCCGGGGAGCGGATTCGGCCATGGCCTCGGTGGTTGCGGCGACAGCCGGCAGTTCTTCGTAATCGATGAGTATCTGCTCCGCCGCATCGAGGGCGGCGGCGCGGGATTCGGCGACGATCAGCGCGACCGGCTCGCCCACATGGCGCACCCGGCCCATGGCAAGCGCCGGACGCGGCGGCTTGTAGCAGGCCGAGCCGTCTTCGCCCGGCGCATCCGCAAGACAGGGCAGGTCGCCGACGCCGGCGGCGCGCAGGTCCTCGCCGGTGTACACCCCGAGCACGCCGGGAGCGGCCCGGGCCGCGTCGAGATCGATCCCGCCAAGCCTGGCGTGGGCATGGGGCGAGCGCAGGAATACGCCGATGGCCTGCCCCGGCAGGTTGTCATCATCCAGATACCTGCCCGCGCCGGTGAGAAAGCGGCGGTCCTCAAAACGCGCCGCCGGCTGGCCGATGCCGAATTTCCGCACTGTGTTTCTCCCCTTTCTCCATACGCCAATTCCCGTATCAAATCGCGCAACTGCGGGTCCCGGCGGGCACGACAGGCTTTATACCATCATAAGGCCAATTCGGACATTACCCGTACCGCGGTGAGACTTGAAGCGCTTGCGCGGGATGGCGGCAGAATCATTTTCCACGAAAGTTGCGGGATTGCCGGGTGATCGTGTTAGGCTTGCTCCCGCGCTGCCCTTTGCCAGTATGGGCTTATGGCGAATGTCGGCGCCCACAATCCATACACCCGAATTACAAGGAGGGGGCATGAACGAAACGGAGCTTGCCCGCAGCAGCGAGAATGAATCCCATCCGGCGGAAGCATCCGCCGCGGAGCATTTTGCCTTTCACGGCAATGGAGCGGAATATTTCCGCATCTGGATCGTCAACCTGCTCTTGAGCATTCTCACGATTGGCGTCTACTCCGCCTGGGCCAAGGTCAGAACCAAGCGTTATTTCTACGGCAATACCGAACTCGCCGGGGACCGCTTCGAGTATCTCGCAAGCCCCATTGCGATTCTCAAGGGGCGCTTGATCGGCGTCGCCCTGCTGATGGTTTATACCGTGGCGGGCACTTTCAGCACCCTGCTCGGCGCTGTGGCGGGTGGCGTGCTCGCGCTGCTGCTGCCGCTGATCTTCATTCAGGCATTTCGCTTCAATGCCCACAACAGCGCCTGGCGCGGCATCCGCTTCGGCTTCGACGGCGAAGTCTGGCCCGCTTTTCAGGCCTATCTGCTGTGGCCGCTGTTCGGCGTGCTTACCCTGGGAGTCGGCCTGCCTTACGCGCTGTACCGGATCAACCAGTATCAGATCGACAATCACCGCTTTGGCGAGTCCCTGGCGAATTCAAGCGCCGCCGGCGGCGGGTTTTACCGGATTGCGCTGATCAGCATTGGCATCTTTGTCTTGATGTTTGTTGCAGTCGCCGCTGCGGCTGCCGGGTTCTTTCTTTCGTGGTTTCCGCCGGAAATCCTGGCGGAATCCGTCACCGTCGATCCGGAAAATCCCGATGCATCCATAGAAGTGGACCCGGCAATCATGGGGTCATTCCTGTTGTTTGGATTTCTGGGTTATTTCGCCATCCTGCTAACCGTTTTCGTTACCGGATTCGCCTGGGAAGCCATGCGGTTCAGGATGGTCTTCAATCGGATTGCACTGGCGGACAACCGGGTTCGCAACCGCATCAGCGTCCCGCGCTATTTCTGGATCCTGTTCAGCAACATGTTGCTGATCACGGTCACCCTGGGGATGTTCACTCCCTGGGCCCGGGTGCGGCGGTCGCGTTACCTGTTGCCGGCGATGTGGCTGGAAACCAGCGACCTCGACCACTTCGTCGCCGCCGAGGCCGACCGGACCTCGGCCCAGGGCGATGAAATCGGCGAAGCCTTTGATCTGGGGATCGGCATTTGAACGAAATCGAAGGCTCCTGGTTTGACGGCGACCGCAGCCGCAGGCGCGGCGCCCGGCTGCGCTGGGGCTCGGGCGCCCTGGCGCTGCTGCCGGAAGAAGGCGGCCGCATCTCCATCGACCCGCAGCGGCTGCAAATGAGTTCGCCGCTTCCCGGCGCCCCCACCCGGCTAAGCTGGGGCGGCGAGGACAGTTTTGTCACCATGGACGAGGCCGGTGTCGCGGCCATGCGGCGCGACCTCGCCCTTGGCGGCGGCTGGCTGAGCCGGCTGGAGAACCGCATGTCCTTCGCCCTTGGAGCCGGCATGCTGTGCGTTTCCCTGCTGGTCGCATTCGCTTTTTGGGGCGTGCCGGCCATCGCCGCCCGGGCGGCATTCCTGCTGCCGGTGGAAGTCAGCGACGATCTCGGCGACCTGTTGCTTGGAGAACTCGAGTCCTGGCTGCCGCCATCGGAATTGACGGAGGCGCGACAGGCCGGACTCGTGCGCTATTTCACTTCCCGCGATGAAACCGACGCCTCCCCCCGGGTGGAGTTCCGCGCCTCGGAGATTATCGGCGCCAACGCCCTGACACTCAGCGCCACCACGGTGGCATTCACCGACGACTTGGTCATGCTGGCGGAAAATGACCAGGAACTGCTGGCCGTGTACTTCCACGAACTCGGACACGCCGAATTGCGGCATGTGGAGCAAAAGGTGCTCACCGCCTCTGCCTGGCTGGTGATGTTCGCCTTGCTCACCGGCGACATCGGCGTGGTGGGCGATCTGTTGCTCGGTTCGGCGCTGCTCGGGCCCGCGCTCGGCCCATTTTCCCGCGCCCTCGAGCGCGAGGCCGACGCCTTCGCCGTGGAACGTCTGCTGGCGGCGGGAGAATCCCCCGAGGCGATGATCAGCATCCTGGAAAAGCTGGAAGCGCAATCGGGGCTGATGGTTTCAGTAAATGGAACAGCGTCAGACGAAAATGGCTCGAATCGGGATGAACCCGCCCCCGATGCCGCCATTTCCGAAGCCGAGATCACGGTTTCCGAAAACACCGACGAGGGCTTCCTGCTGCGTCTGCTCGACATCATCGCCAGCCATCCCCCCACCGAAGAAAGAATCGAATACATCGAATCCCGCATTGCGGACTAAGTTCCCGTCATTCCGCGCGAAGCGAAGCCCTCCCCCCACGTCATTCCGCACGAAGCGAAGCCCTCCCCCCACGTCATTCTGCGCGAAGCGAAGCGCAGTCGCAGAATCTCACGCAGTGGTCTCCCAACAAGATTCTGCGACTGCGCGCGGAATGACGGGAACAAACCAGCTTGCCGCTGGCGAGGCTGTGGCGGATAATCCCGGCCATGGATGACTTTTCCAATTCGAAGCCACCAGGGCGGCGCATGGGTCAGGGCATGCTCTTGCTGTGTCTGGCTTTCGGCATGGTGGCGCTTACCGGCGGCTTCGACCGCTGGCTGGAAGGCCAGGCCAATCCCAACCGCAATCTTCAGGGAATCTTCAGCCCCGACGGCGCCCGGGAAGTCGTGCTTGAGCGCAACCGACAGGGGCACTACGTGGCCAGCGGGCAGGTCAATGGCATTTCCGTCACCTTTCTGCTCGACACCGGCGCCACCGATGTGGCCATTCCCGCCCACATCGCCGACGCCGCCGGGCTGGAACGCGGCTATCCCGGCCGGGCGTCCACCGCCAATGGCACGGTCATCGTCTACGCCACCCGTATCGACCAGCTCGTGCTCGGCAATATCGTCCTCCACGACCTTTCGGCAAGCATTACCCCGAGCATGGGCGGGGATACGATACTGCTCGGCATGAGCGCCCTGCAACGCATCGAGTTTTCCCAGCGCGATGGCCGGCTTACCCTGCGTCAGAACGCGCCGGCGCCTCGATGATCCCTTCGCTGGAAGCGCCCGGGGACATCCCTGCGCAGGTCGCCGCCGCGCTGGCCGAAGACATCGGCGACGGCGACATCACCGCCGCCCTGCTCGACCCTGCCGCGACAGGCTCCGGCCGCGCGATCGCGCGGGAGGACACCGTGCTCTGCGGTCGGCCCTGGGTCGATGCGGTCTACCATCGGCTTGACCCTTCCCTGCGGCCGCAATGGCGGCACGAGGAAGGCGCCGATATCGACCCGGGCGCGACGCTGTACATCATCGAAGGCAATACCCGGGCGCTGCTCAGCGCCGAGCGCAGCGCCCTCAATTTTCTGCAGACGCTCTGCGGCGTGGCCCGGCGCAGCCGCGAACTCGCCGCCCTCGTGGCCCATACCGGATGCAAACTGCTGGACACCCGCAAGACCCTGCCGGGCCTGCGCAGCGCCCAGAAGTACGCCGTGCGGGTCGGCGGCTGCCACAATCATCGCATGGGACTGTTCGACGTATTTCTCATCAAGGAAAACCACATTCGCGCCAGCGGCGGAATCGGCCCGGCCATTACCCGGGCGCGCGAGATGCGACCGGACAAGCCGGTGGAAATCGAAGTGCGCGATCTGGCGGAACTCGAACAGGCCATTGCCGCCGGCGCCGATGTGGCCATGCTCGACAATTTCGACATCGACCGGATCCGCCAGGCCGTGGCGCTGACCCGCGGGCGCTGCCGGCTCGAAGCATCCGGCGGAGTCGAAGGCGAAACACTGGTGGAAATCGCCGAAACTGGCGTAGACTGTATCTCGCTGGGCCTGTTGACCAAGCACTGTCGCGCCGCGGACCTGTCCTTCCTGCTTGAGTGAGGTGAAGATTCCGCGACTACGCGCAGAATCAGTCTGGAGGAACAATGATGAAGCGCGCTCATCTGACCATCCTGGGCCTGCTTGCCGGGTTCATTCCGGCTGCGACCGCCCACGTGGGCAATCTCGACCAGAATGGCGGCCACTACTACGGCAATTCCTATCATTGCCACATGACGGGCTGCGAATACCCTGACACCTTCAGCCGCATCGGTTCCGAGCGCATGGTGAGCAACCGTCGCGCCAGGGAGAAGTTCTTCAACACCGACGACTGGAACTTCGAACTCGATTTCGACGGCGACTGCCAGTCCACCCGGCAGGAAGTGCTGATCCTCACGAGCCGCACCCCCGTGCGCTATACCAATCCCCGCAACTGCGTCGTGCGCACCGGAGAATGGGTGGACGAATACACCGGCGAAACCCATGAAGTCGCCATGCGGCTCGACGTGGACCACATCATCCCGCTCATGTACGCCCACACCCACGGCGGCGACCGCTGGCCGCCGGGCAAGAAACTGCAATTCGCCAACGACCCGCTCAATATCGTGATGGTGGAACGCCGGGAAGCCCGCCGCAAGCGCGACCGGGGCCCAAGCCGTTTCCTGCCCCGGGAGGAGTTCCAGTGCGAGTACGTCCAGCTATGGGACGCCATCGCGGAAAAATATGAGCTCTACATCGAAAACCGGGACCGCAACGCCATGGACGACATCCTTGAGGGTTGTTCGGAATAGCATCCCGCCGCCGTCCGGACTTCGCTATCGCCGCGCCCCTGGCCGATCGATTGAGGCGAATATTGGATAGGTTTTCCGCAATGTGGACAGCATGAACAGGGGTGTACGGGTTATGGTCGGAATGTCCGGCGGGGTCGATTCGTCGGTGGCCGCGAGTTTGCTGCTGCGCCAGGGATACGAAGTCGAAGGCCTGTTCATGAAGAACTGGGAGGAAGACGACGACAGCGAATACTGCACGGCGGAAAAAGACCTCGCCGACGCCAGGGCAGTCTGCGATGTTCTCGGCATCCGCCTTCACGAGGCGAATTTCGCCGCCGAATACTGGGACGAGGTTTTCAGCCATTTTCTTGCCGAGTACCGGCTGGGGCGCACGCCGAATCCGGATGTGTTATGCAACCGGGAGATCAAGTTCAAGGCTTTTCTGGAATACGCCCTGGAGCTTGGCGCCGAATGGATCGCCACCGGGCATTATGTCCGCCGGGTCGAAAACGGAGACGAAGTCTGGCTCTGCAAGGGCCTGGACCCGAACAAGGACCAGAGTTACTTCCTCTGCGAAGTCAGCGAAGCCTGCATCCGCCGCAGTCTTTTTCCCCTGGGGGAAATGACCAAGCCCGAAGTCCGGGAAATCGCCGCGGAACTGAACCTGCCCACCCGCGACAAGAAAGACAGCACGGGCATCTGTTTTATCGGCGAGCGCAGGTTCCGGGATTTTCTCCAGCGCTACCTGCCCGCCCGGCCGGGTCCCGTCAAAACGCCGGAAGGGGATGAAATCGGCCGGCACCAGGGTCTGATGTACTACACGCTCGGCCAGCGGCAGGGGCTGGGAATCGGCGGCCTGCGCGATTATCCGGAAGCGCCCTGGTACGTGCAGCGCAAGGAGCTGTCCAGCAACACGCTCTACGTGGTGCAGGGCGAAGAACACGCCGCTCTCCAGAGCAGCGGCCTGATTGCGAAAATGCCCGCCTGGATCAATGGCGCCACGCCGAACCTGCCAATACGCTGCAGCGCCAAAACCCGCTACCGCCAGCGCGACATCGATTGCGAAGTTTCCGCCAACGACGCCGCCAGCCTGCGGGTAAGCTTCGACCAGCCACAACGGGCCGTGACGCCAGGGCAGTATGTGGTCTTCTACGACCGGCAGCGTTGCCTGGGAGGCGCGCCAATTGAGCAGGGACTGTAAACAGAAGAATCAGAATTTCTCATTCTGGCGCTCCCGCCCTCATGTCATTCCGCGCGAAGATTCCTTCCTTTTGAATCTTGCCGGGCCTATCTGCTAGATTTGCCGCTTCCTTGGAACGGGAGCATGAAATGGAAATTGCCTGCCTTGATCTGGAAGGCGTGCTGGTGCCGGAAATCTGGATTGGCGTTGCCGAACACACGGGGATTGACGCCCTGCGGGCAACCACCCGGGATGTGCCGGACTACGATGCGCTCATGCGCCAGCGGCTCGGCCTGCTTGAGCGGCATGGCCTTGGCGTGGAGCGGATTCAGCAGGTGATTGCCGAAATGGCTCCGCTTGCCGGCGCGAAAGACTTTCTCGACTGGCTCAAGGCGAGATTCCAGGTGATTATCCTGTCGGACACCTTTTACGAGTTTTCCCACCCATTGATGCGTCAGCTCGATTTTCCCGCCCTGTTCTGCCACCGCCTCGAAATCAGCGGGGGCCGCATCACCGGCTACCGCCTGCGGCAAAAGGATCCCAAGCGGCAAAGCGTCAAGGCACTGCACCAGTTGAATTTCCGCGTCATCGCCGCGGGAGATTCCTATAACGACACGAGCATGCTGGAAGAGGCCGACGCCGGTATCCTGTTCAAGGCCCCCGCCGCAGTGGCGGAGGCCTTTCCCCAGTATCCCTCAGTCGATTCCTTTGACGAGCTGAAGCAACAGTTCCGCCTCGCCAGCGAACGCGAGATAAGCCAGGAGGAGTCCTAGGAGCCTGCGCCGCAGGCTCCTAGCCCGCATCGACAGACGAACTGTGGAACTCGAAATCGCTTGCGTCGAGATTATCGATGCTGAAATTGACCAGGGTGATCGAACCGCCGCCTTTGTCGGAGAAGTCGATTACCACATTCGCGCCATCCTGCCGGGCGTTGATGTCGCCAAAACCCGAGATGGCGGTGAATTCGGTCAGGTTGATGCTGTCTTCCCCGTTGTTGAAGTCCATGATCTTGTCGTTGCCGTCGCCGGGGCCGTAGTAAAAGGTGTCCCGGTCGGTTTCCCCGGTGGCGGTGCCATCGCGATAATGCGTATCCCCGGTATTGCCGTCGCCGTACAAGGTGTCGTCGCCGGCGCCGCCCACAATATGGTCATCGCCTTGTCCGCCCACGATGAAGTCATCGCCTTTGTCGCCCTTGAGCTCGTCAGCGCCGCGGTTTCCGTACAGGTAGTCGTCGCCTTGGCCTCCGGCAAGATGATCGCCGTCTTCGCTGCCGACGAAGGAATCGCTTCCACTCCCGCCAGTCCGGAAGATTGAGGCGTCAGTCAGGACAAACATGTCCTCGCTGAGATCGTTGGGCGAGTTCACCCCTTTGAGCGTAATCGAGCCGCCGCCCCATTTTGAAAGGTTGATTTTCACGCCGTCACTGGTGGCTTCCATGAACCAGCGCAGGTCGAACCAGGCGATTCCCTCGCTGAATTTTGACAGATCGATCAGGTCGACTCCCGGCTTGAAATCCGTGATCGTGTCATGACCGTCGCCTGGCGAGAATTCGAATACGTCATAACCAGCGCCGCCCTCCAGCGTATCGTTTCCTTTTCCGCCCACCAGAGTGTCATGACCTGCTCCGCCTTTCAGGTGGTCGTTGCCACCCTTGCCGAGGATAAGGTCGTGGCCATCGGTGCCTTGGATAGTGTCCTTTTTATCGGTGCCGTAGATGGTGTTGTTGGTTACGTTTCGGCTCGGGTTCTGCCCCGAACCGGAATTGGTTGTTGCCATGATCTGACCCTCCAACTTGCTTTTTCACCTGAATCGGCCAACTACCCCCGATCCCCTCACGCACAAGTCTGGCAGCATCCCGGGGAAATTGCCAAGATTACTTTCCAATTGGGCTGATAAGTTTTGCTTATGGCTCATCAACGCGAACGCGCATCTCCATTTGGGTTCATCTTGTGGGGCATGCCAGGAGCCTGCGCCGCAGACTCCTAGCCTGTATCAACGGACGAGCTGTGGAACTCAAAATCGCTGGCGTCGAGATAGTCAAGATTGAAATCGACCAGGGTGATCGAGCCTCCGCCGTTGTCGGAGAAGTCGATTACCACATTGTTGCCGTCCTGCCTGGCGTTTATGTCGTTAAATCCCGCAATGTCGGTGAATGCGGTCAGATCGATTTTATCTGTCCTGTAGAAGTCCATGATCTTGTCGTTGCCGTCGCCGGGGCTGTAGTAGAAGGTATCCCCGTCTGGTTCCCAGGTCTGGGTGCCATCGCGATAGTGCGTATCCGCGTGAATTCCGTCGCCGTACAAAATGTCGTCACCGGCGCCGCCCCAGATGTGGTCGTTGCCCTGTCCGCCCAGGATGAGGTCATTGCCCCCGTCGCCTTTCAGCTTGTCAACGCCGTTGTATCCGTACAGGGTATCACCGCCGCCTCCGCCGGAAATCCTGTCGTTCTCCGCGCTGCCCATGAGGACATCGGCGCCGCTCCCTCCGGTCAGGTCAACGGAAGGGTCACCCAGGACAAACATGCTCTTGTAGAGATCATTGGGAGAATTCACTCCGGTCAGCGTAATCGAGCCACCGCCCCATTTCGACAGGTCTATTTTCACACCTTCACTGGTTGCCTCCATGTTCCAGCGCAGGTCGAACCAGGCGATTCCCTGGCTGAATCCGGACAGATCGATCTTGTCGGTTCCCGGCTTGAAATCCTCGATCGTGTCATCACCGTCACCGGGTGAGAAGGTGAAAACGTCGTAACCGGCGCCGCCCGCGAGTTGATCCGTGCCGCGCCCGCCGATGAGCGTGTCGTTGCCCGCGCCACCCTTCAATACGTCATTGCCGTCAAAGCCGCGTATGACGTTGTCGCCGCTGTCGCCCTGGAGGGCGTCGTTGTTATCGGTGCCTTCGATGACGCTGGTGTTGGATGTTACGTTTTGGTTCGAGCCGGTTCGTGTTGCCATGGTCTGCTCCTCGGTTTATTCTGTTGCCTTGATATCGGCCAACTGCTCCCATATCGCACATGCACAAGTCTGGCAGCCGGCCAGGGAGATTGCCAATACTCTTTTTCAATAGGGCCGATAAGTTCGGCTTATGGCCTGTGACTGATTGAAAAAGTTACTGTGGCAAGTCCGCGTCCCCTTCTCCGACCGAAGCAGCCAACTCGGCGGCCCGACCGATGTAAGCGCGCGGGGTGAGCTTCCGCAGTGAGGTTTTTGCCGCCTCGGGAATCGCCAGGGATTCGACGAAATCGACTATGGCGGCCTGATCGATTTTTCTGCCGCGGGTGAGTTCCTTCAGCTTTTCGTATGGCTCCGGCACGCCATGGCGGCGCATCACGGTCTGAATCGCCTCGGCGAGGACTTCCCGGTTATTGTCGAGGTCCGCATCGATCGCCGCTGCGTCGAGTTCCAGCTTGCCAAGCCCGTTCAGCGTGGAGCGAAACGCGATGAGGCTGTAGCCCAGGGCGATGCCGAAATTGCGGATTACGGTGGAATCGCTGAGATCCCGCTGCATACGGGAAACCGGCAGCTTTTCGGCGAAATGCCGGAGCAGGGAATTGGCGACGCCGGCATTGCCTTCGGAATTCTCGAAATCGATCGGATTCACCTTGTGTGGCATGGTGGAGGAACCCACTTCGCCCGCCACGGTTTTCTGGCGAAAGTAGTTCAGGGAGATGTATTCCCAGAGGTCGCGGTCGAGATCGAGAACGATGGTATTCAGGCGGCTGAGCGAGGCGCAGTATTCGGCGAAGGAATCGTAAGGCTCGATCTGGGTGGTGTACGGGTTCCAGGCGAGCCCGAATCCTTCGACGAATTCCCTGGCCAGGTTCGGCCAGTCGACTTCCGGGTATGCCGCCACATGGGCATTGTAATTGCCCACCGCGCCGTTGATCTTGCCAGGCAACTCCACCTTCCGGAATTTTCGCGATTCCCGGCGCAGCCTCCAGACGAAGTTGGCCAATTCCTTGCCCACGGTGGTGGGGGAAGCCGGCTGGCCGTGGGTGCGCGAAAGCATGGGCCGGGAAGCGTACTCACCCGCCATGACGGTGAGCTTCCCGGTCAATTCCCCAAGCGCTCCGAGCAGCGCCTCGCGCCCGTCGCGAAGCATCAGCGCATAGGCCAGATTGTTGATGTCCCAGGTGGTGCAGGCGAAATGCACGAATTCGAGATGCGCCGTCAACCCCCGCTTCTGTGAAATTTTTTCCTTGATAAAGTATTCCACCGCCTTGACGTCGTGGCGGGTAGTTTCCTCAAACTCCTTGATGCGGGCACAGTCCGATAGGGAAAACTCCTGCGCAATTCCTTGCAGAAAGGCCCTGTCCGAGTCACCAAGGTGTGGACATTCTGGCACTTCGGGCTCGCGGGCAAGTCGCAGCAGCCATTCGATTTCAACCCGAACCCGGTAGCGCATCAGCCCGAATTCGCTGAAGATCGGGCGAAGTTCGGGGCACTTGTCGTGATAACGCCCGTCAAGGGGAGACAAGGCCAGCAAGGTGGATTCACTGCTCATCGACAATACTCACAACCAGGTTTCCCGCTCAATACCCTCAAGAGCGGCAAATCTAGCAAATAGCCCCGGAAAAGTTAACGCTCGGAAGTAATCCATCGGCAATTCTCATTATGGCAATGGGCGCGGTCGCAGGATCTCATTGCGTGGCCACTGCAAGAGATTCTGCGACTGCGCTTCGCTTCGCGCAGAATGACATCAAGGATGCCGTAAGCCGCTGTCGGCAGGCGCCCGATTCACAAGGATTCCACTTTACCCCCGTCGGGAAATTCCGCAGAATCGCCGCTCGATATCCTGGAACCCATGATGACCTCCGCTGCCGACCTGCAGGAAATGAATACCCGCCTCGCGGATGCGTCGCCGCGGGAGATCTTGCGGCATGCGTTCGAGACCTGGCCTGACTGCGCGCTTTCCTTCAGCGGCGCCGAAGACGTGCTGCTGCTGCACCATGCGAGCAAACTGCGAAAGGATATTGCGGTATTCACTCTCGATACCGGCCGCCTGCATCCGGAAACCTATCGCTATATCGAGCAGGTTCGCGAAAGTTATGGTGTGACCATCGACCTGCTGAGCCCCGACCCGGCCGGGCTTGAGCGGCTCGTGCGGGAAAAAGGGCTGTTCAGTTTTTATCGCGATGGCCACGAAGAATGTTGCGGGGTTCGCAAGATCGAACCCATGCGGCGGCATCTGGCGAAATACACCGCCTGGATCACCGGCCTGCGGCGGGATCAGTCACCCACCCGCCGGGAAGTCGCGCTGTTCGAGTTCGATCCGCGATTCGCCGGCGCCCGGGGGCCGCTGATCAAGATCAATCCACTGGCGGGGCAGGGTTCCGGGCAGGTCTGGGAGCAGATCCGGATGCTGGAGATAGCCTACAATCCGCTGCACGACCGGGGTTTCGCCAGTATCGGCTGCGAGCCCTGCACCCGGCCCACCGGCCCTCATCAGCACGAGCGCGAAGGGCGCTGGTGGTGGGAGGAAGCCACTCTCAGGGAATGCGGACTGCACAAGCGCTGACATGGACTTTCTGATTCAGGTGCTGGCGGGAGCCATGGTGGGCTTCGCCATCGGGGTGACCGGCGTGGGCGGCGGCTCCCTGATGACGCCTTTCCTGCTGCTGCTTGGCTATCCGGCACCGGTGGCCATCGGCACCGACCTGTTCTATGCCGGGATTACCAAGGTGGGCGGCGCCGTGTCCCATCACCGGCGCAACCATGTTGCCTGGCCCATCGTGCTCTATCTCGCCGCCGGCAGCATACCCGCCGCCATCGCGGTGCATGTTTTCCTGCTCGACGCCCAGTTTCAGAATTCAGCCCTGTTTGAAGAGGTGCTTACACGCAGCCTCGGCGCCATGCTGATCGTCACCTGCCTGATTCTGGTGCTGCGCAACCGCTTGCCCAAAGTGCCCCGGGCCTATATGAGGGAATCCTTTTTTCTGACCTGGGTGACCGGCGTCTTTCTCGGCGTCTGCGTCACCCTGTCGTCGGTGGGCGCCGGCGCCTTTGGCGCGGCGGTGCTGCTGATGCTGCATTCGCGGCTTTCGACGGTGCGCATCGTCGGCACCGATATCGCCCATGCCGTGCCCCTGACGCTGATTGCCGGGCTCGGCTATCTCGGCGGCGGCTTTGTGGACCCGGTCCTGCTGCTCAGCCTGCTGCTCGGCTCCCTGCCCGCCATTCACCTGGGCACCCGGGTGGGCCATCTGCTGCCGGAAAGAATCCTCAGGGTGGCCCTGGTGATGATTCTGGGCAGCCTCGGGCTGTACTACGGCGTGTTTGTCTGAAACCGCCTCAGGTATTGAGCACGCCGTGCGGCACATGGCCCGTGGCCACATGGTTGCTGGCGGCGTCGCAATGGTCGAGATGGTCATCGAAGAAGATGTCCGCCTCATAGGCCTGCAGGAACTTGTCCTTGGGCAGGCCGCCGAGAAAAAGCGACTCGTCGATGCGGATTTTCCAGGCTCGCAGGGTGCGCACCACGCGCTCGTGGGCGGGCGCCGAGCGGGCGGTGATCAAGCAGGTGCTGATGGGCGCCTCGCCGTCGGGAAAGGCCATCTGTATCTGCTGCAAAGCGGCAAGGAACGGCTTGAAAGGGCCGCCTTCGAGCGGCTCCCGGGCGGCTTCGCTCTCGTTGCGGGTGAATCCTTCGAGGCCCTGTTGCTGGTAGATTTTTTCCGCCTCGTCGGAAAACAGGACGGCGTCCCCGTCGAAGGCGATCTTGAGGTGGTCGTCGGACTGCTTGCTGTGCGCCGAAGGCACGATGGTGGCCGCCGCCACGCCGAGTTCGAGCGCCTGACGCACATCGGCGCCGTCGAGCGACAGGAACAACTGGCTGCCGAAGGCCGGAATGTAGCGCCAGGGGCTGTTGCCGCTGCAGAAGGCGGCCCGGGAAATGGCGAGCCGGTAGTGCTGGATGGAATGGAAAATGCGCAGGCCGGTATCGGCGCTGTTGCGCGAAAGCAGGATGACCTCCACCGCGGGCCGTTCCAGAATTTCGTTGAGTTTCAACAGCTTGTTGACCAGATTGAAAGCCACGCCGGGATCCAGGGGGGTATTCTCCGCGGCAATCTGGTGGCTGCGGTAGGCCGCGAGCCCCTCTTCCTCGTAGATGCGGTGGCTGTCGGCGAGATCAAACAGGGCCCGGGAGGAGATCGCCACCACGAGGCGGTCCCCCTGCTTGCTTTTCTTATCCGGCACCAGCGTTGGTCTCCTCTTCCATCCGGGTCATGCGGATTCCGGTGCCGGCAAGCCCGCAATAGCCGCCGGGGTTCTTGGCGAGGTATTGCTGATGATAATCTTCCGCATAATAAAATTCATCCAACTGCTTGATTTCCGTTGTGATATGGGAATAGCCGCGAGCGCCTAGCAGGGCCTGGCAATGTTCCCTGCTTGCCTTTGCGATGGTTTCCTGCATGGTGGTTGTGGCAAGGATTGCCGAGCGGTACTGGGTCCCCCGGTCATTGCCCTGGCGCATGCCCTGGGTGGGGTCGTGGTTTTCCCAGAACGTCGCGAGCAGATCCTCATAGGCGACCTGCTCGGGGTCGAAACACACGAGCACGACTTCGGCATGGCCGGTCCCGCCGCTGCAAACTTCCCGGTAGGTCGGATTGGCGTGGTTGCCGCCGGCATAGCCCGCCGCGGTGCTGTAGACGCCCTCCAGTTCCCAGAACAGCCGCTCGGCGCCCCAGAAACAGCCCATTCCGAAAACCGCCCGCTCGGTCCCCACCGGAAAAGGCTCGCAAATCCGATTCCCGTTCACGAAATGCCGCATGACCACTCGTTGAAACCCGCCACCCAATCCCGCATGATAGCGCACTTGCCTGTTTCCGCCAGGTATTGGTACTTCTGTCATTCTGCGCGTAGTCGCAGAATCCTGTTGGGAGAGCACTGGATGAGATTCTGCGACTTCGCTTCGCTCCGCGCAGAATGACCGGGGGGAGGACTTCGCTCCGCGTAAAGTGACGATAGGGAAGCTCTGATCAAGTCAGAGCTTCCCTGCGGCACATGGAAGTGCCGCCGAATTCGATGGCGTAAGCCATTGAATTCGGGAGCAAAACAAAACCACGCTTTTGTTTTGCGATAATGAAAAACTCCACGGATGGAGTT